>NZ_JBRAHS010000027.1:0-34525 GCF_052743555.1 Desulfosoma sp. | reverse complement strand
CATGATCAAAGAAATCCCCCATTTGAGCCTCCAAGGCTGACAAACTTGGGTTAAAGACCATCCCTATCGGCCGCACCTGGCCTTTATCAGCGAGATCGTTCAGGAAACACCAGCCATTCGCACCTCTCCCCTTGTCTGGAAGGACCCGGCCTTCTCGGCGGACTTTTCCTTTCAGCCAGGTTAGGTGGGACAGGTTTCCGTCTTTGGTGTGGGAGAATCCACATTCGTCATCAATTCTCCACCCACCCGCAAGGAATACCTCCAGTTCAGCGTCATGCGCACGGGCGAAGTGACACGGGCCCTGCACCAGTTGAATGTTGGCGATATGGTAGGCGTGCGGGCACCCCTTGAAAACAGCTTTCCGCACACCATGATGAAAGGCCGGGATAATCTGTTTATCGGCGGCGGCATTGGTATGGCTCCTCTGCGCACGCTGCTGCAGACCACGATGGACAATCGAGCGGACTTCGGCGACATCACCGTCATCTACGGGGCTCGATCACCGCAAGACCTCTGCTACCGCTACGAATTCGACGAATGGCGGGCGGCGGGCGTGAACCTCGTACTCACCGTCGACCGGGAACATCCCGGGCGGACGGAAAGGGTGGGATTCGTTCCGACCATTCTGGCTCAAGAGGCACCCAGTCCTTTCAACCGTGTGGCCGTCACCTGCGCCCCCCTATCATGATCAAGTTCATCTTGGCCGGTCTCAAGAAATTAGGCTATGAGGACGATCAATTCTACACCACGCTGGAGCGGCGCATGAAATGCGGCATCGGCTTGTGCGGCCGATGCAATATCGGCGGGACCTATGTGTGCGTGGACGGCCCCGTCTTTTCCGGCACGGCCTTGCGCGCCATGCCTCCAGAACTGTAATCGGCACGGCGGGCGCCTCCACCGTGCCCACTCACCGTTCCAAAGGGGTGACTTCGTCTTTGGAGGCGTCGGCTGCTGGCACGGAAAGCTGAAAGGTCTTGAGAAGGCACAGAACCCTTTGGGCAGCGTCCAGAAGCTCAAAGGGTTTTTGCATGCTCGGCGTCATCGTGGCCGTGCCGATGCGGGGTTTGATGAGGATGACCGTTCGACCGCGGCGCAGCGGGGAACGCCGAATGAGCTCATGAAGCTTTGAAGCCACAATCTGAGCTTCCTGCTCGTCAGCGTAAGGACACACCACAAGAAATTCCACGCTGCCGTAGCGGCCAATGAATCCTTCACCGTCGGGAAAGGTGCCGCGCAGCAGTTCCCCCACATGCCGCAGCACCGGATCCACCATGTCTTCGTGTTCCGCCGCCTCGTCCACAAATTCCAAATCCACGACAAGCACAGACAAGGCCGCGCCACGTCTTCTGGCTCGCCGAAATTCCCTTTCCAAGACATTGTGAATCTGGAAAAAGTTGAGAAGCCCCGTCGGCCCGTCTCGGTCGGACAGGTCCTTGACGCGTTCGTAAGCCAGGCAGTTGTCCATGCAGAGTGCAATTTTGATTCCCATTTGTTCCAGCAGTTCGGTGCCGTCCTCAGGACGGTAGTGCGCGGCATCGGTACAGGTCAGAAGCAAAAAGCCGTAGTTGAGGTCGTGAATACGTAAAGGTACCAAAGCCGCCGACCCAATGGGAAAAAAACCTTCGGGCAACGATGGCCTGCAGCCTAAAAGGCGCCGCAGAGGCTCTTCGCCCTGAAAGAGCAGGGGCGAGGCCGGCTTATCGGGAGCATCGCAGAGCCATCCGTTTTTCTGAAGAGTCACAATGCATGTGCCTGTCTCTTGTTCCAGGACCGCCCCCCCGCCGTTCAGGAGTTCAGGAAAGAACCGATCCACAAGGTCCAGATGGGTGAGGATGAGCGCCGCGCCGTCCACAAGGAAGCGGGCTCGAATTTCCCTGAGCAGCTCGAAAGCCAGCCGGTCAAAATCGCGCGTTCGAAACAGCACGCGTTCGATTTCCACCATATGCCGCCAGATCTCTTCGTTGGCCGCCGCCGTATGAACCAGACGTTCCAATTCTTCACGAAGCCGCTGGTTTTCCTTGAGCACTTCGGCCAAAGGCCTCTCTTGCGTCCCCGCCCCGTTCATGTGGCACCCCGGATTTTCCCTACTCCTCCCAACCCCACTTGCCGATGAGATCCACAAAACGGCAGCCACCCAAACTGCTCTTGCGAATCCCTTCCGGCACCCGCTCCACCAGCACCAGATCCTGACTCAGCCGGTCCCCCACTGGAACCACAAGGCGCCCTCCCATGGCCAGTTGATCCACCAAAGGCTGGGGAACCTTGGGCGCTCCCGCAGACACCACGATGGCATCAAAGGGCGCCTCCTCAGGCCATCCCATGGTGCCGTCGCCGACCTTGAGCACCACATTGCGATACCCCAGCTTTTCCAGAATATGCCGCGCCTTGTGCAACAGGCTCGGCAACCGCTCGATGCTGAACACCTTCTGGGCCAGTTCCGCCAGAACGGCCGTTTGGTATCCGGAACCGGTGCCGATTTCCAAGACCTTTTCATGCCCTTGGAGCTGTAAGGCTTCGGTCATCAGCGCCACGATGTACGGCTGGCTGATGGTCTGCTTGTCGCCGATGGGCAGCGGATGGTCCGCATAGGCTTGAGACTGCAAGGCCTCACTGATGAAAAGATGCCTGGGCACCGTGCGCATGGCCGCCAACACCCGAGGGTCATAGATGCCCCGAGTGACCAGTTGGGTGTTCACCATCTTGTCGCGAGCTTTTTGAAAATTATTGTTCATCATGCCACGGTTGTTGTTTCAGGCCGAAAAACGCACGTTAACGCTTAGAACTAATTGAAAATTAAGTCAATTCCTTTTTCCAAGAACCCTTTACAAGAGGTTGGCAAATCGAGCGTATAGCTGCACCCCCGCATGCTGGTTCAAGACGCCATGGCTTTCCTTCAGAACCAGACCTCGAAGGGCTCGCCGAAAGAACCATCCCAGCGGTCTTTTGATCCCATCCAAAACCACCCAGGCCGGCACCGCTTCCGCTTCCGTGGCAATGGACGTCAAAGGAGCCACCTGCGTGCCTGTATAAAAGGCGTAGGTGCCGTCTTTCCACGACGAATCGTAGGAAGAAAAGAAGCTTTCCGGCAAGAGCCCGTCGTTCAGGACCGTTTCCAGGGGCCGTGGAGCGTGTGTGTCATCCAAGGGCCTGAGCACGTAAAGGCGGTTGGGTTCGGCTTCCCTGGTCAAGAAACGCGCCGCCGTTCGCCGTGTCCAAGAGTCGTGCCCGAAAACGCCGAAGCCCTGATACCTCTCCGGCTCCCAGTATTTTCTGAGGGCCACGGCCAGGCTAGGGTCACGCTCGCGTGTCGTGTCTTCCCACAAGAGAATGATGGGGGAAAGGTTTTCCTTTTGGATCCATTCCAAAAGCACGGTCAAATAGGTCCAATCCCTTTCGCGCCACGATGAGATAAAAAACTTGTCGATCCATGGAATCACACAGGCTTCCAGACGCCCGTCCTTCAACCACGTCTGGCCTCTTTCCACACAGGCTTTTAAAAAGGCGAAACCTCTTGTCCATAATCGCTGTTTTTCGAGGCGCCAGCTGTGAATATCCTGCCAGCGAAACTGCTGATGAGGGCTGAGCCAACCGCTCCAGGCCAGAGGGCTTTTTCTGGGGAAATCATGGAGCAAGCCCCCATCAAAAAGGTCACTTAAGGCCTTAAAGGCATCTTGCAGAGTGTTCTCTCGGCCCAAGGCCCTTCGAATCCACGCTTCCCAGAAAGCGTGAAGGGCCTTGGGATAGACAAGGCGACGCTGCCACGCATGCCAGAGCCGCTCCACGAGGTCGCGGGCAGCGATGCAACCTTCGCTCACGGCACGTCGGACCCTTTCCTTGGCCATTTCTTCAAGAAAGGCGTTGCCATAATGAGGGGTCCCGGCCGACACGTCCACGGGTTCAAAGGCCCACCCACTGCAAGCCGCCGCCGAGGCATTGTGGAGGCTCAAAACCACGCAGCGGCGAGCCCGACTGACCTCAAGGGCCAAGCGGCGCACCTGACGCAATTCCTCCGCCGTGGCTTCCACAAGTCTTTGAAGAAAACGGCATCCTTGGAATCCCAATCCGCCCCATGCCGCCCTTGGCGCTTCGCGAAGAGGACGCCCGAAAATCGCCGCCCTTTCATGCCCGGGCCTTCTTGGAACCGCTGGGATTCTTGGAAAGCGCATCGGGCCCTTGATGTCGGGGGCAACCATCCGCCGACCAATGCGCAGGAAACGGCTGCAGGAAAAGCCCAAGCGCTTTCTTTGCCATCCGGCACGCCACAAAGAGGCCAAGTCCCGCAAGGTCACATCCCTGTGCGCCATCATGCCCTTCGGTTCACGTTTTCGGCGGCGTCGGCCGGAACGGTCGTGAGCCCTTAGCCATCTCCGCAGGTGCCTGAGATGCCTTCGCCACAGACCTCGAACCTCCGGCTTTCGAAACGATGGAGGCACAGGAACGGCCAGGGTCAAGACATGCACCAAGGGATAGGTCTTGCTTTCCAGAAATGGAGGAAGAACCAAAAACACTTTGCGCAGCTTGTGATGCGGAACGAGGCCGCCGTCCAGAAGATCCTTCTCAGGAAAGGTCCAGGCGTTGCCCCAGAAAAGAATGTCGAGGACAACTTCCCACAGCGGCGCGGCCATCCTGGACCAAGATCGGGTCCCTAGACGCCTGAGAAGACAATGAACCTCCTCCCAGTCGCCGTCGTCCACCGCCGCCATCAACCTTTCCTCCAATGACGCCCCCCGCACGGCCACACATGCCCCCGCCATTCCTGCCGGCTCCTTTCAAAACGCCCTCCCCAGGTGCCTTAGCCGGGAGTGACACCCCACGCCTCATCTTCTTTGGAAAAGACGATCTCTTTGCCGTCCTTGGATCCCTGGAGCACCAGAAGCGTGTCCGAGAACTCGTTGTGGTTGATGTGCCCCCACAATTTCATTCAGAAAGGGTACTCTCGGACGGCCTTCCGGGGCACGGTCCCTTCGCGGACAGACGCCCACCTCCCCTATCGGCACAAGAGCCAATTCGCGGACTCGCTCTCAGCGTCTCTCTGCATGAACATTCCCTTTGGATCCATGGACAGTGGCCCGCTGTGTCCACTACCCATTATGGGGGCACCCGCCTTTTCACACAAGTCCATCCCTTGATCATTGCCCTTGACACCCAAGAAAGTTTGGCTTAACTAATACACGTTGATGTAGATAAGGAGCGGCAATGAGGTGGTCGACCATGACGCAATGGTGTTCTCCACGTCGAAGTGATGGTGGGTGCGCCGGCCTAATGATGCCTCTGTCCCAGGCACCTTCGGGCAAACGTCTGCTGGTGCAACGCATTGAAGGTGGGCGGAATCTATGCGCCCGCATGGCGGCTCTGGGCATTTATCCTGGAGCGGAGCTGGAGGTGTTGTGCGCCGGATGCGATCGCCCGTGTCTTGTGAAAGTGCATGGCAGCACGTTGAGTCTGGGGGCCGGCGTGAGCAACAAGATTTTGGTGTGCCCCCATTCGGCTTGACGTTTTCACAGATTTTTATCATCTCGCAAAGTTGGGAGCGGCCTGGAGGCCGCTCTCTTGTGGCCTCTGAAGTTAGGACTGCCTAATTCACGGAGAGGGTCTCGGTATGCCGACGGTGCTTTTGCGCCACATGGAACCGAAGCAATCCGGAGTCATTGTCAAGGTGACAGCTACAGGGGAGCTGGGGCGTCGCATCCGCGACATGGGTCTTGTTGCGGGAACACCCATTCAGGTCGAAGGTCGAGCACCCCTGAGGGACCCTGTGGCCATTCGCGTGCGACAGTTCACACTGACTTTGCGCAATAACGAAGCGGATTACATTTTGGTCGATGTGGAGGCAACCTCATGAGTCAAGCATCTCAAGAATCCAAGGAACTTCTTTTTGCCCTGGCAGGCAATCCCAATTGCGGCAAGACGACACTTTTCAACGCCATCACCGGAGCGCGGCAGCATGTAGGCAATTACCCGGGAATCACCGTGGAAAAGAAGGAGGGGCGCTATTCTCTGAACGGTCGACAGATTCGGCTGGTGGATCTCCCCGGGACTTATTCCCTGACAGCTTACTCTTTGGAAGAGCTTGTGGCTCGGGATTTTATCGTCCATGAGCGCCCTGAAGTGGTCATCAATATCGTGGATGCATCCAACCTGGACCGCAATCTTTATTTGACGTTGCAGCTTTTGGAACTGGGCGTGACCGTCGTGGTGGCCCTCAATATGATCGACGTGGCTGAAGGGCGCGGTGTGCGGATTCATGCCGAGGAGCTTTCCAAACGGCTAGGCGTTCCGGTGGTGCCGACGGTGGCTCGGCGGGGCGACGGCACAGAGAGCCTGCTTCGAGCGGCCGTGGAAACGGCGCAGTCGAATCCGCGTTTGGAGCCCGTTCACATTTCCTACGGTCCCGATGTGGATCCCGTGCTCAAGGAAATGGAGAAGATCATTTTAGACCACGGCTTTCTCACGGGCCTTTATCCGGCCCGATGGACGGCTCTGAAATACTTGGAAGAAGACGAACAGGTGAAAACCAAGGGCCGACAATTGGATCCCAAGGTTTCCGAAGTGTTGGAAGCCATGGCCGCCAAGCTCACCGAACACATTCAAAAAACTCTGGACAGCTACCCGGAAGCCATTATTGCCGATCATCGCTATGGTTTCATTGCGGCTTTACTCAAAGACGGCGTGGTGGAACAGCGCTTCAAAGGCAATCGTCTGCACCTTTCAGATCAGATCGATCGTGTTTTGACCAACCGCTTTTTCGGCCCCATTGTGATGGTGGCGGTGCTTTACGCCGTGTACGAATTCACTTTCACCTGCAGTGAACTTCCCGTCCAGTGGTTCGAAACGGCCTTTGGAGCTCTGGGACAGTGGGCCGAAAAGGCAATCCCGGAAGGGCCTCTGCGCTCGCTGGTGGTCTCTGGCATCATCCACGGTGTCGGCGGCGTCGTTGGTTTTATTCCACTGCTTTTCTTCATGTTTCTGGCCATTGCGTTTCTGGAGGACACTGGTTATTTAGCACGAGCCGCGTACATGCTGGACCGAGTGTTTCGTGTGTTTGGCCTGCACGGGAGTTCCTTCATGGCCTTTATCATTTCCGGGGGTATCGCTGGCGGGTGTGCCGTGCCGGGCGTCATGGCCACGCGGACATTGCGCACGTCCCGGGAACGGCTCGCCACGCTGTTATCGGCACCTTTCATGAACTGCGGTGCGAAGGTGCCCGTTTTGGCCATGCTGATCGCCGCTTTTTTTACAGAAAACCGAGCCCAGATGCTTTTTCTACTCACCCTGTTGGCCTGGGTCTTTGCTCTTGTGCTGGCAAAAATCATTCGCCTGACCATCCTTCGAGGGCCCAGCAGCCCGTTTCTTTTGGAACTACCGCCGTATCGCATCCCCACCTTTAAAGGGCTCATGATCCATACGTGGGAACGCATCTGGCAATATCTTCGCAAGGCCGGCACCGTCATCGTCGCCATTTCCGTGCTCCTCTGGGCCATGATGACGTACCCGGGCCTGTCGGCATCGGAAAAAGCCGCGTTGGATGCGGCACGCCAAACGATTCTGGAAGGCTTGTCACTGGAAGAGAGAGTCCTTGTGACCTCGGAACGGGAGGAGGCATTGCCGCCACAAGTGCACGAAGCTCGTGAGCGACTCCGGGCCATCGAGAAACACGAAGCCGCCACGGCCCTGCGGGCGTCTTTTGCGGGCAAAATGGGCACAGCCCTGGAAAAGATCACGCGCTGGTGCGGCTTTGATTGGCGGACCAACCTCGCCCTGGTGGGTGGATTTGCCGCCAAGGAAGTGATCATTTCCACCCTGGGGACGGCCTATTCCTTGGGAAATGTGGACACGGATGAAACGACGAGCTTGAGCGAGCGGCTGCGCCACGATCCTCATTGGAATCCCCTGGTGGCTTTTGCGGCCATGCTGTTCATCATGTTGTATTCGCCGTGTTTTGTGACGGTCACCTGTATAGTCAAGGAGTCGGGATCCTGGAAATGGGGGCTCTTTTCTATGGCCTTTAACACGACGGTGGCTTTCATTGTGGCCACGGTCGTCTACCAGAGCGGCTTATTGCTGGGTTTGGGCTCATAGCTCAAGGGGAAAAGGGGGGTTCCTTTCATGTGGCAGCATCTTGTGGTAGGTCTACTTGTGGTCGTAGGTCTGGGGGCGGTGGTGCGTCATTTTGTAAAGACATTTCGAGGCGAAACCTCGCATTGTTCCGGCTGTGCGGGTTCCTGCGCCTTTACGTCGGTACGGGAGCTTCGGGGTCTCGAATCGTCGGAACCTCCTCCAACGTGTGAGCGATCTTCTTGGCCACGGTGATGAAACCCGTGTGGCCGATCATGCGGTCTTCAGGCCTGGCGCGCCGCGCATCAATTTTCCAATTGCGCTTAAGCAGCTCAAAGGTGGTCACGTTCGCATAGCCGTGTCGTCTCAATTCCTGCCACATGATCTGAACCTGCCCCACCTGCGGGCTCAACGAAATGAGAAGTCCACCGGTGCGCAAGGCCGCCGATACCGCCCCCACGGCGTGCCACGGTTCCGGAAGGTCCAAAACCACGCGGTCCACACGGGTCGCCAAGGGCAAGGCTGTAACGTCCCCCACAATCAGCCTATGGTTCTCCGGTGTCTTTCCAAAAAACACCTCGATGTTTTTTCGGGCCAATTGGGCGAATTCCGGGCGAATCTCCACAGAAATCACGCGCCCCGACGGTCCAACGGCTCGAAGCAAAGCTAGAGTAAGGGCTCCTGAGCCGATACCGGATTCCAGCACCACATCGCCGAGGCCGATATCTCCGTAGACCAGAAAGGCGCCTATATCCTTTGGATAAATGACCTGTGTGCGGCGCTTGAGCTTATGGATGTAGTCGCCAAGGGACGGCCGAAAAAGGAAAACCTTGGCTCCTTGATTCGTTTCAAGCCACTCGCCTTCCTGACGCCCGACCACCTCCTGGAGATCCACGTCCCCCAAGTGGGACGAAAAAGATCCGGAACCCGCACGCACCAGCCAGGTCTTTCCTTTTTGCGACGTAAGCAGCACCAGTTCTCCGGGTTGAAATGTATTCATGGCCCTTGGCCTGTCCTTTCTCCACAGTCTGCTTCAGCCCTTAACAGTATTTCCGCCTGATCCGCTGGACGAAAACCTAGCGCCAGTCTCTCGGCCGACATCGGGCTTGAAAGCCGCTTTTGCCACATCTAAGAACCGCCGGTCCACATCTTTTCGAGGAAACACGCTACCAGGAGCTTGCCTGACAACTCCGTTTTGACAGTTAGAGCCTCAGCACTTTCAACAAAAGATAAGGATCCATTTGCTCAGAAATCGGCATTCTGGGACAAGTCTCTTGAAGCCTGTCCGAAAACACCCTCAGAAGGAACGGCGCAAGCCGCGATTCCTTATCGCGCATGGCGGCCAGTTCTGCAGCCCTCATGCGTGGAATCGCCTCTCATGGCACACGTCGAAAGCTCGCGGCAGGCTTTCCGCAGTTGGGACAAAGATCCGGGGCGGCGTCCTCGGCCACCCACCCGCAATTCTCACAGACGAAGTAAACGGACAACCGGTCGGCGACCATGTGTTGCAGGGCCATCTTATAAAGTTTGGCGTGTCGTTCTTCGGCGTTGCGCGCAGCCGTGAGGTACCAGATGGCGGCTTTGTCGTCCAAGGCCCATGCCTCTCTGAGCAGCCTAGGATAGGCCACTCCATTGACGAAGGTTTCCGAATGAAAGGCCGCCTGCGGGTTTTTCTGCGTGGACCCTACCGAATCCAGAAAGGAGGCATGATTGCGGGCGTGAACCCTTTCGGCTTCGGCGATGGCACGAAACAAGCGAGCCAGCTGCGGGTAGCCTTCCTCATCCCCCCTTTGCGCGTAAGCCAGAAGACGGAAATGCGCTCTGGCCTCCCCCAAAAAAGCTTCAGTCATCAACGCCGTGCGTTGTCGAGTCATCATATCGAACTTTCGTTTGGCTTCACCTTTTCTCTGGAACATCAGCGGTTGGATCCGCCACCAACGGTGCCACGCCTTTCCGTGTCCACGCCTTCCGTTCCTTCTGGAACAAAAGCAGCACATGACGCCATAGAGTTCCAGGAATCGTCGACGGGCGCAAGACGATGGGCACGAGGATGCTTTTATAGCCTAGATGCGGCGCTGGAGCGATCTCTTTCAAAAACCGTTCAAAAGGTTTGGTACCACACCCCTGAAAGACGTAAATGCCGAGGAATCCTTCAGGGAGCAGCACGCGGTCGAGGGCATGCCAGAGTTCGCCCAGGGTTTTTCGAAATGCCCTGAAGCCTGAGCCCAAGACACGTTGGGTTCGAAGGTATTCCACGATGTTGGAAGTATAGATGAAATGAAAAGTCTGTTCGGTTGTGGAGAGAACATCTTCCAGGCGTGAAGGAATCGTTGGAAAATGACGCCGAGCGCCGTGAGACCACAAACGGTAGGCATCGTCGCTCTGCACAGAAGGCAGCAACGAAATGTGCGGCGTGTCCGTCGGGCGCACGTAAGTGGAAAAAGGATTGCTCTCATCAGCCTGCGCGTCCATCGCGGCGTCGAAAAAACGCCTGGCCTCTGCACTGAGATCATCCCGCAAGCGGCCGTACAAGGCCGTTCTTTGAGGAAAAGGAGATGACCTTGGTGTCGGCACTTTCGCCCATAAAGCCTTCGCCTCAGCAATGCCGTGAAAGAAAAAATGGCAGAATTCCTGACGGTTAAGCCGTCTGTAGGCAGCTCTTTTGATTTCCGTCAGCCAACAGGCTTTCACGGACACATCCACCGCCACTAGAAGCTCTGGTTCATGAAAGGAAAAATAAATTGGAATATCGCCGCTTCCGGCGACACAAAGGATTTTTCGGCCGAACATGGGAACTCCTTGCACGGCCGTCCACGGGTGTTCCGTGGGGACAAGATATGGCGTCGATTCGGCGTGAAACAAAACGCTTCGTTCCTCTGCGCTTATATGACGCTTAGAGTTTGATGCGCAGGCTGTCAAGCATGCCGTCGGCGTATGCAATGATGTAGTCCCTCTGAGCCTGGGTGGCGTAGCCGATGCACGCACAACGCAAGGTGTTACGGCTGCGAATGAGCCATTCAAATCCCACCTGTTTTCGGGTAAGGTTCACCGCAAAGTAGTAGGGTTGGCAGTGGTTATGGGTCTTCTGCATTTCGGTGTACAAAATATCAGGAAGATCCACGTAATAGATACCTTCCATGGCCGCCGATTCCGCGTGGGTGGCCAGATACTTTCGAATACGATCGTAGTCGGATTCCCGCAGCTGGTCGATGACATACTGTTTCATGTGTGCCTCCAAAACGCCTCCTGGGCATTCCAAGGTCCTTGTCGCTGAAGCCTCGATAGGGTTATACATGCATCAAAACCTCGATGGTACGGGCGACCTTTTCCACATCTTGCAAATCCTTGTCAATGCGCAAGCGAGGTCGAGGCTTTCGTTGCGAGGGCGGGGCCATGAAAGGCCACGCCTTTCGCAGCCATTAGTCCACGCGCGACACAAAGAGGTGCCGCCATGAAAGCCGGAATCGTCTTTACAGGCACAGGACCCATCTTGATTCTCACCAGTTACGATTCCTTTGACGACCCCAAGTTCGTCGAAAAGCTCAGCGCCAAGGGAATCAAGAAATTCATTGCTCGAGAACTTCCTTTGGAAAAAGTGAAACAAAAGTACGGGCTTCAATACAGCATCGTACGGGACGATCTTCACCAAACGGATGACCTTCGCGTTCTGGACTACAACGGGCACAACGTTTTTTACAACTTTTCCTTCAAGGAAATGGGGGATCCCATTTATTGCGAACCCTGAGGCGCAGGCTTCCGGCGCAATTCAAAAAAAGGAGCAACGACTTTCGACTGAGCACACCATGAGGGGCAAACGTTGGACTAGGCGACCCTGGAACATCCACAATATGAATGGCATACCGGCGGTCAGCTGCGCGACTTTAGCTGTTTTTGTCGTTTGGGCTTTGACCTTACACCTCTGCGCCACGTGCATGAAAAAGATTCCGGCATGAACACGTGGTTTCATTACCTCCGCCCATGCCGTCTCGCCAAAAACTTCAACGCCTCACGCAGATCGCCCCCTCGCCCTTTCTGCGCTTTGTGCTGAGCTCACGACCGCGAACGCTGGGCGGAGCGGCACAGAGCATTACCCTTGCGCTTTATCATCGCCGATGTTTCCATATATCCCATTCCCTCCAAAACGGCTCTCCAAAAATTCCAGATATTAATGGAGACTCTTCGCTTTTCCTATCCACGACGCCATAGGTCTATTGAAGAAGCCCATCGGGGAAAGGTTTTTTCAGCATAAACCTTCGTTCCATTGGATAGAAACACGCCACGCTTGGATAAGAAGCCTCGGCTCGGGCGGCTTCAACAAAAGCCACAGTGGAAAATGCCGGCGAATCTTTATCAAGTCATTTTCCAAAAGGTCACGCGGCCAAAGTGCCGGCTCGAGCAAAGCCCTTTTCGCAACGGCTAGCCTATTTTTTTATCCAAAGCACATGAGGTGGCTCCGCCAAGAGCTTTAGGGGTGCTCTTTCATGGCGCTTCCAGAGATGCAGCACCCCGATCGGCATAACCCGCCTTTTGGGAAAAGTTTCCAAGCGGCTTCGTCACGGAACTTTCACTTGACGGACACTTTCCTGTCATGGGGCTGGGCTTAAATGGCCTCGAACTTTGAGGGGCAGACGCCCACAGGGACAACGCAGGAAGGACGGATGAGAGAAATATTTGATAGTTCAAAGGTTCAAGGTCGGTTCTTATTTCGCGGCGCAACCACATTCGATACGCCCCAGGTGGAGGAACTCCTGAGGCAACTGGGCTACCACGTAAGTCTTTCACGGCTAGAACGCATTTTGGCTGAAATTTGTGAAAGCTCTCATGCGCAGTGCGTCCTTGCCACTATTCCCATGAACGACCTTGTGGTGGGCATGATGACGCTTCGAGTCTTTCCGTGTCTTCGCCTGGGCGGTGAACAAGTCTCCATCGAAGAGTTGGTTGTCCATACGGATTGGCGAGGACGAGGCCTCGGGCGTTCCCTGACGGATTACGCCATAGCCTATGCCAAAAGCCGGCAGGCTGTCAGGATTGAGGTCCTGACCAGCGAATCTCGTGAAAGCGCACAACGAGGATTTTACGAAAAAGCGGGGTTTCAAAGAGCGGCATCCCGAGTCTATCGCCTAAACCTGTCAACTGACATCACCAAGCTTCAGCCTGTGCACCGACGTGCCTCAGACGAACAGCCAGGGATTGAGTCATGAAAACCTATCTTCATGGCGGCCGCCTCTTCGATGGAGAAAAACTGTATGACGGGGGCGCCGGTATTCTCTTTGATCAACGCGGCATTCTGGAAGTTTCCTCAAAAGATTTGTCATCGGCGGCTGACCGTTGTGTGCACAGCGGCCGAAGTTTCATTCTTCCCGGCCTGGTGGACCTCCATTGCGATGTTTTGGAAAAGTGCATTGAAATGCGACCCGGAGTTCTTTTTGACCCCCAGTTCGCCTTAGCTGCGCTGGATCGGCGTCTGGCTACGGCGGGCATCACCACCTTTTGCCATGCGGTGAGTTTTACCGACAATGAGCTGGGGCTGCGCTCCCCAAACACGGCCGCACAAGTCGTTTGCGATATCAAAACCTTTGACTCGTCACCGTGTGCCTCTATTCGACATCGTGTTCACGGCCGTTTTGAGGTGGGCTCCGATCAGGCCCGCCCGATCTTTGAGGACCTTTTGCACAAAGGCTTGCTGGACCTCGCTTCCATCATGGATCACACGCCCGGTCAAGGCCAATTTCGCACCTTGGAAGCCTTTCACCGCTACTATTCCGGAACCTATAAGCTCAGCCAGGCCGAAACGGAGTCTCTGGCTAAAGCAAAAATCCACAAAAGCCACAGCGCTTGGCAGAACGTCGTCGACCTGGCAGGCATGGTGCGGCGGTGCCATGTGCCTCTGCTCAGCCACGACGATGACAATCCGGCCAAAGTCCAGCTCGTCCACACTCTCGGCGCCGTGGGCTGCGAATTTCCCGTCAGCTTGGAAGCGGCGCGCGAGGCCAAGAGTCGGTCTATGGCTGTTTTGGTCGGCGCCCCGAACGTGCTTCGAGGAGCCTCATCCAACAGCCATCTCAGCGCCCGCACCGCCGTTGTGGAGGGCGTGGCCGATGCTCTGGTCAGTGACTATTATCCGGAATGTCTCCTTCAAGCCCCTTTTCTCCTGCATCGCTTGTGCGGATTACCTTTATCGAGCGCCCTCGCTCTGGTGACCTCCGGACCCGCCCGTCTTTTAGACCCTCACGGCCGGTGTGGATATCTCAAGCCTGGGTTGCCTGCGGACATCGCCGTCGTGTCCACCGAGGGCCCATGGCCTTCTGTGTCCCAGCTTTGGGTTGGCGGCCGGCTCGTCTATCAAGGCCGATCCAAGTCACAGCCCTTTCCCTATTGCATTGTAATCCCTGAAAACCTCACCGAGGGGCATTTCCCGACAACAAGCCATCTGGTTCCAACGTCCTGGAATCGGACATGATGTAAAAGGAGTATAGGCCATGCTCAGGCCCGCCGCCGTCGTCAACTCTCCCCAAGTCCAACCGCTCCTTCAAGTGCGGCAGTTGATGAAGAAGTATCCTTCAGGCACCCTCGCCGTGGCGGGAGTGTCCTTGGATCTGACCCCACAGGACTTTCTTGTCGTCATCGGGTGCTCCGGCGCCGGAAAATCCACCCTTCTGCGCTGCTTGAACCGCCTGCTGAAACCCACCTCGGGCAAAATAATTCTCCTCGGAGAGGACATCACCAATGTTTCGGGAAACCGTCTGCAGCAAGTGCGCCGTCGCATGGGAATGATTTTTCAACAGTTTCACCTTGTTCAACGGCTGAGTGTGCTGGAAAACGTTCTGGCGGGACGTTTGCGCTTTCAAACATCCCCCTTGTTACACATCATGTCCTTGGCAAAAATCTTTTCCACAAAGGAAAAGGATTACGCCTTACATTGCCTGTCTGAGGTGGGCATCGCCGATTTGGCTATGCAAAGAGCTGATTGTCTGTCCGGTGGGCAGCAGCAGCGCGTGGCCATCGCGCGCGTTCTCGCCCAAGATCCTGACGTCATTTTGGCCGACGAACCTATCGCCAGCCTGGATCCTCGCAGCGCTTCCTTGGTCATGGAACTTCTTCAAGAGATTCACGAACGCAAAGGGATTCCCGTGGTCGTGAACCTTCACCATCTGGAATACGTCAAGCGCTACGCCAAGAAGGTTCTCGGAATGCGACAAGGCCGCTTGATATTTGAGGGCCCGGTCTCTCTTTTAGACAAAGATACGGTGGCCGAGATTTACGGCGGCTACTGTCCAGTTAAATGGCAGGAAGCAGTCGCATGTGTCTAGAACATTGAAGCACTAAAACAAGGAAACCAAAGGAGATTAACATGAGCACGCTTCCGAAAATGATGGTTTACAGCGTTGTCTTTTCCATTTGCTTTGGGCTTGTCCATCTTGGGGGCGCTCAAGCCGACCCCGGGCTCTGGCCTAAAACGATTCGTATCGGCCTGATTCCTACGGAAGGTGGAGCGGACATCACCCAGCGCTTTCAACCCTTGATAGCCCATCTCCAGAAAACATTGGGCGTGCAAGTGGAAGCCCAGAGCGCATCGGACTATGCCGGCGTGATCACGGCCATGGCCCATCAGCACATTGATTTTGCCTACCTCGGGCCCAAAAGTTATGTGGAGGCTTCCGAAAAAGCTGGTGCCGTGGCTCTGGCCATGGAAAAGGACGTTACAGGAGAGCCAGGATATTACGGTGTGATCATTGCCAAAAAAGGCTCGGGCATCACCAAGCTGGAAGACGCTAAAGGCCGTGTCTTCGCCTTTACCGATCCCAATTCCACCTCAGGCTATTTGGTGCCCAATCTGCTCTTCTATCGAGACCTCAAGGTGGATCCCAGAGAGTATTTCAAAGAAGTGAAATTTTCCGGCTCGCATGGGGCCAGTATTCTGGCCGTCAAAAACGGCACTATTGATGCAGCCGCGACCAACAACATCGACCTGAATCGTATGGCCGAAAAAGGTCAGGCTTCCTGGGATGATTTCGAAGTGCTTTGGAAATCCGAGCTGATTCCAGGTTCCCCCATGTGCGCTCGTAAGGACCTTCCAGAAAGCCTTAAGGCCGCTTTTCTCGGTGCCTTGATGATGTTTAACACCAATAAGGCCGCGTTGGAAAAACTTCAAATCGGCGGGTACGCCCCGGCCGACGACACGGTCTACGACGTTATTCGCTATCTGAACCAGCTCAAAAAGCAGTTGGCTCACGGTTCCTGACGGCTTGTTTCTGAAAAACAGTGCCATGAAGCCTCTTGTGCGTCAGAAAGATCGTGCATGCGGAGCCTGGCTTTCGCCGGCATGCGACCATGCTTCCTTGTAATATAGCCGGGAACACTTTATGGACTTGGTGACCAATACGGCTTCGTGTTCCGGATTTCGCCTGTTCCATGCGTGGAAGAAAGCCCAGCGCGCTTTCACTGTGGCCATCGTTTTGGGCATCCTCGGGGTCACCTACGTTTGGACCGGAATCCAGCCCATAAAACTTTGGGAAAAACGCCACCACGCGTGGACCTACCTCTTCGGCCGTAAGCTTACTGACCAAGAGATTCAGGAAGCGCAGGCAATGGCGGAACGAATGGTTGAAGTCGTGCTGACGCAAAACATTGTGCACGAACTGAAAAAACACCCAGGTTCGACCAATACTTCCGCGGACACAGCCTCTCTGACGAAAGAGGCGAAAAGCCTTGCCGCCGAGCGACTGGCCGCCATGCCGGCAAACGAGCGGCAGGCTATGATCGACAAGGAATTTCATCGCCTTTTGGACGAAAAACGCGGAGGCTTTTTCCCGCCGCAGACCAGCCTCTCCAGCGTGACTACCTACCTAGTGGCTCTTCTGGAATCATTGGCTATCGCCATATGGGGAAGTCTTCTCGCCGTCCTGTGGGCACTACCCGCCTCCTTTCTCGCAGCTCGAAACGGTCTCGGTATTCTTTTTCCAGGAGACGAGGTCTTTTACCGTGGTCTTCGTGCGGCGGCTTATTTCATCACTCGGCGACTCTTAGACTTTTGTCGAGGTTTTAACGAGTTTGTCATGGCGTTGGTTTTTGTGGCCGTTATCGGTCTTGGCCCTTTTGCTGGTGTCATGGCTTTGGCCATTCACACTTTTGGCATTTTGGGTAAGGTCTTCAGCGAAGCCATTGAAGCTATCGATCCGGGCCAAGTGGAAGCCATCACCGCAACCGGGGCCGGGCCCTTGCAAGTCTTGTCTTTTTCCGTGCTCCCTCAGGTCATGCCGCAGGTGATCAGCTACAGCCTGTTGCGATTTGAATCCAATGTGCGCAGCGCCACCATACTTGGTTTTTGCGGTGCCGGCGGGATCGGTTTTCTCATGTTTGACAAGTTGAACAGCTATCAATACCGCGATGTGGCCACTATGATGGCCTTGGTGATTCTTGCCGTTACCATCATCGACACGTTGTGCGGCAAAGTTCGACATCGGTTCATTTAGGCAGAACCCCATGAAAAACAGAATCGCAGCCGACGCATTGTGGAACGACGAAGAGCGTCGTCAATGGATGTCCGTTCTGGCAGAGGCCGAGACCGATGATCTTGAAGCCCTCTGGGACCGCCTGCAGGACAAGCCGTCGTACACCGTCCTGCATGGCCCGGAAACAGGACTCATTATGGTCCAAGCCCGAATAGGCACAATGTCAGGTTTATTCTATCTCGGGGAAGCCACAGTCACCAAGTGTTTCGTCACCTTCGACGGTCAAGGGATCGGCGCTGCCTTTATTTTAGGGAGACGTCCTCGCCATGCGGAGATCGCCGCAGTCCTGGATGCCATGCTTCAGGACCCCTCCAAGCGAGGACACCTCATGGCGTCCATCATCCGCCCTCTCGATAGTCGTCGACAGGAGGCCGAACGCCTCGAAGCTGCTCGAGCCGCATCGACCCGTGTGGAGTTCTTCACCATGGTGCGCGGCGAATAGAGAGGAGTTGTGCCGTGCTTCGCGTCAATACGATGTGGGCTGGCATGGGCTTTGAGAATCCCGTTTTAAATTCCCAGGAAAACTTTCGAAAGATTCTTTACGCTATGGCTTATCCAGGGCGGATCGTCACCTTGGAGAAACCCTCTCAGGCTCCGCAAGGCGTCCATGTGGCTGCCTGGGCAACACTGCTGACACTGTGTGACGCGTCTGTCAAATTTTATTGCGACCTGCCTCAAGACCACATGGTCGCTTTGGCCCTGAACACTCTATGCCACACCGTGACCGTGCAGGATACCCTTGATGCGGACATGGTTCTTTTGACCCAACCTCAGGCATGGACCACACTTTGTCGTTTCCAAATGGGCACTGAAGATCAACCGGAGTTGGGAGCCACCGTCATCGCTCAACTGTCCTGTTTGGCTTCTCCCCAAGATCCTTATGATGATGGCGTCCTTCTGTTGTCTGGACCGGGCATTTTTGAACAGACCGCCATTCGTGCATCGGGGTGTCTGCCTGACTTCTGGTCATGGAGAAAAGATACGGAATCGCTTTATCCTCGTGGCATCGATCTTTTCCTCACGTGCGGGCGGTTTCTGACGGCCATTCCGCGTTCCGTGAGGGTCATCGGCACGAAAGGAATCTCATGTACGTCGCCGTAAAGGGCGGTGAAAAAGCCATCGCCAATGCACACCGATTTCTTTCCGAAAAAAGACGTGGCGACACGCGCGTCCCGGAACTGGAGGTTCGACAGATTCAAGAGCAGTTAGGTCTGGCTGTGGACCGAGTCATGGCCGAAGGAGCTTTGTATGATCGAGCGTTGGCCGCTCTCGCCGTCAAGCAGGCTCAAGGAGACCTAGTGGAAGCGGCTTTTTTGCTCCGTGTCTACCGCACAACACTCCCTCGCTTGGGTGTGTCCGAACCCCTGGATACGCGGAACATGCGCTTGCTTCGTCGAATTTCTTCCGCTTTCAAGGACCTGCCGGGAGGTCAGATTCTCGGGCCCACCTATGACTATACACATCGACTTTTGGACTTTGCGCTTCTGGAATCGAAAACAGTACCAGAAAACGTCGTTTATCTCGTGGACAAAACGCAACCCCAATCCCTTCACGCACCCCGTGTCACGGACATATTTGCGGCAAGCCATCTTTTGGCCGAACCGATGAACACCACTCAAGCCCCCCATGACATCACCTTGAGTCCCATGGAAATTCCCGCGCCACGCAGCGCTCGGCTTCAAAATCTGGCCCGAGCCGACGAAGGGTTCCTTGTGGGCTGCGCTTACTCGGCTCAGAGAGGTTTTGGTTTTCGTGGCCATCCCTTCGTGGGAGAAATCCGCATGGGGTCCGTCCCTCTCGAGATTCACGTACCTGAACTGGGTTTTTCGGTTCGTGTAGGGTCCATGTGCGTTACGGAATGTGTCATGTTGTCGCGATTCGAACCCACCGACGGAAGTCCTGCAGGTTTTGTGCAGGGCTTTGGTTTGGTTTTCGGTAACAACGAAAGAAAGGCCATGGCGATGGCCCTTGTGGATCGGGCCTTGCGATCGGCCGAATTGGGCGAGGAGGTCCGCTATCCAGCCCAGGATCAAGAATTTATTCTTCGGCACAGCGACAATGTGGAAGCCTCGGGTTTTGTCCAGCATTTGAAGCTCCCCCATTACGTCGATTTTCAGGCGGAACTCTGTCATGTGCGATCATCTGAGGAAAGGCAAAAGTCATGACTCTTCCACCAGGTGCCGCTCTACCCGTTGAACATTCCACACAGCACAAAACCAAGAAAAAGTCCTGTTCAGGTTTAGTTGGCTATAATTTCGCCTTTCTTGACGAGAACACCAAACGACGAATCCGCCGAACGCTCCTCAAAGCCGTGGCCATTCCCGGTCACCAGATTCCTTTCGGCAGCCGAGAAATGCCGCTGCCCTACGGTTGGGGAACCGGGGGTATCCAAATCACCGCATCCCTCATCGGCCCTCAGGACGTTCTCAAGGTGATCGATCAAGGAGCCGATGATACGACGAATGCCGTTAGCATCCGACAATTCTTTCAAAAAACAGCCGGAATCGCCACCACAACGGTCACGGAAAAAGCAACGGTCATTCAGACGCGACACCGAATACCCGAAGTGCCGCTGCAGGAGGGGCAAATCCTTGTGTATCAAGTCCCTATTCCTGAGCCTCTGCGCTTCATCGAGCCCCACGAAGTCATTTGCCGGAGTCTGCACGCTTTAGCCGACTACGGGCTCATGTACATCAAGCTTTACGAAGACGTGGTCCGCTCAGGCCGTATCGGCGTGGCCTTTGACTATCCCGTGTTGGTGCATGGGCGATACGTCATGAGCCCTTCCCCGATTCCAAAGTTTGATGTGCCGAAAATGCATCGTATGCCTGCGCTGCAACTTTTCGGAGCAGGACGCGAAAAACGGATCTATGCCGTACCACCGTACACCGACGTTCGTCCGCTGGACTTTGAAGATATTCCCTTTACCGTCGAAAAATGGAAGCACAGTTGCAGTCTATGCGGGGCCACTGCCCATTACTTGGACGAAATCATTATCAATGATGCAGGTGATCGGATTTTTGTCTGTTCCGACACCGATGCATGCCGCAAAAGGCGCGACTCACTGATGTCCAATAACCGTTTTTGACTGTCCTCCAGGCAGGCTCATGAGGTCTTCCATGATCACCAGTGCAAAAAATCATCGGGAAATGGAACCCCTGCTTCGCGCTCGCGGTGTCTGCGTCTCTTACGGTCGACATATTGGATGCCTTGATGTGCACCTGGACGTCATGGCCGGCGAGGTGATGGCCGTGGTGGGCGAGTCCGGATCCGGCAAGACCACTTTGGTCCGATGCCTCGCCGGTATGCTGCCCCCCAGCCAAGGGCACGTGCTTTTTCGTCATGGCAACCAGTTGCTGGACCTTTATCATATTGAGGCGTCGCTGCGCCGTCGCCTACTGCGCACCAGCATCGGCCTAGTTTTTCAGCGGCCTGAAGAAGGCTTGCGCATGGGTGTAAGTGCTGGAGCCAATATCTGCGAAAGGCTTCTTGCCGAGGGGGAGCGCCATTATCGTCGTTTGCGCCAAACGGCTCGCTTTTGGATCGACAGTGTGGAGCTTGATCCGCAGCGCATGGATGACCTTCCCTCTACCTATTCCGGAGGTATGCTGCAGCGGCTGCAGATCGCCAAGAACCTCGCTTCGCGCCCTCACATCCTCTTCATGGACGAACCCACCTCGGGTCTCGACGTTTCCGTTCAGGCGCGGCTGCTGGATTTAATCCGTCGATTGGTTCGGCAGTTTCATCTGGCTGTGGTTCTGGTCACCCATGACCTGGCCGTGGCGCGCCTTTTAGCTCACCGCGTCATGGTCATGCTGCAGGGACGAGTGGTGGAGCAGGGCTTGATGGACCAGGTGCTCGATGACCCACAACATCCGTACACCCAGTTGTTGGTTGCCTCGCGATTAGCGGGCTAAAGCTCAGCGTCTCGTTACAAAAAAATTCTTTTCATTGTACGCCAGGAGAACGGTCCATGCACCAACCGTGGATGATTCGCGTCGAATCGGTAAGCAAGTCTTTCACTCTTCACGTCCAAGGGGGGGCTCATTTTTCTGTTCTCAACAACCTGAGCTTAGAGGTCGGTAAGGGCGAAAGTGTCGCGCTTGTCGGTCCCTCGGGCATCGGAAAAAGTTCTCTTTTGCGGATGGTTTATGGAAATTACAAAACCTCGCAGGGACGAATTCTCGTTCGCTGCGGCGCCCAGATTTATGATGTCACAAGAATCTCCCCGCAGACCATTTTGCAACTGCGCCAAAACACCATAGGGTATGTGAGCCAATTTCTTCGCGTCATTCCAAGAACATCCACGCTCGACGTGGTCATGGAGCCTCTTTTGCTTCAAGGCGTGGAACAGGAAGAAGCTCGGACCAGAGCCGAAACGATCCTTGACCGCCTTGCGATTCCTTCAAAACTTTGGGGGCTCTCTCCAACCACCTTTTCCGGCGGGGAACAGCAGAGAGTCAACATTGCCCGGGTTTTTGTCTGCAATTACTCCATTCTGCTGCTCGATGAGCCCACCGCTTCTTTGGACCCGAACAATCGGCGCGCTGTAATTACGTTGATTCGAGACGCACAAAAAAGGGGGGCAGCCATTCTCGGTGTCTATCACGATGCGCTCGTTCGCCGCCAGGCTTCAGACCGCACGGTCACACTGGGGAATTGACCGCACCAGAACTCAGCACCTTTAAGGAGAAGAGAAATGGATCCGTTCACAAGGAAGCGATTTGAAACTTTGCTGCGTTCCGCTCGAAACACCTTAATGGAGTCCATGCAAGCCTTGGGCGACCCTACTGAAGACCAAGAGCGCCATGGAGAGCCCATGGATGAAGGCGATGTGGCCGTACTGGAACGCCAAAGGGAAGCGCTGCATCTTCTTCGTAACCGATACGTCCAGCTTTACTGGGAAATTCAAAGCGCTTTAAAGCGGCTTCAAGATGGCGAGTACGGAATCTGTGAACGCTGCGGGGATTCGATTCAAACAGAGCGGCTGGAAGTGCAACCCACCGCCCGACTTTGCATCGACTGCCAGAGGAACGAGGAAAGGCGCAAAGGCACCGAAAGAAAAACCTCTGCACGGGGTTTCGTCGAGGTCGCTCCCGCGGTCGAGACGACTGTATCGGCCCAGTGGCGCTACCCGGAGTGCGGCATCGCTTAAGGATTCGCCGGGATTGTGAGCTCTGTTTTGGAGAATCCTTTTTCATTGGGTTCAGTGGACCCACAGAGCGCGCACAGAATTGACACGCTTTTGCCATCACATTGTCACTTTGGAACCGTTATGGAACAGAGGGAGGCCAGATCGAACGATGTCACTTTTGGGAGAAGAAAATGCAAGAACTTGCGCTTCTCTGGGGTGAGCTCCTTCTGCTTGGCGTTATGATATGTGCCAAAATCAAGCTCTTCCCTATGAACCAGCCTAAGACCGACCTTATCATCGATCTTTTGAACGCCTTAAACGTCCCCCAAAAACCTTCCGGTATCACATGCACCACGACAACAATGGCATTTTGGACTTCAGGCACTGGAAAATCAGGGCGCTTGACCATGATGACTTCCAAGAATCGAGCGTCAAAGAGGAATACGAAACTGTGAAAAAGGTGCTTTTTATTTGCGTCCACAACAGCGGTCGAAGCGTCATGGCGCAGGCCTTTGCCAATAACCTTGGGCATGGAAAAGTCGAAGCAGAAAGCGCCGGATTGGAACCCCGCCCGGTCCTTGCCACTGTGGTCCAGGTGATGGCCGAGGAAGGCATGGACGTCAGCCATCATCGGCCGCAAAGCGTGTTCGATCTTTTTCGTCAAGGCCACCGTTATGATGTCATCATTACCGTCTGTGACGACGCGGACGAAAAGGCCTGTCCCATTTTTCCCGGTATTGCCATAAGAGACCACTGGCCTTTTCCCGACCCGTCCAAGGCGGAAGGCTCACCAGATGAAAAAATGGCGTACGTTCGTTCCATTCGTGATGCCATTCGACGCAAAATTCTCAGCTGGCTCTCCACCTTAAAGGACGACGGCGCAGGTGACCCACAAACTGTGGAAAATTCAGATCCAGATCGACCATAATGCCGTGATAAAGGGGACACGCTTTATAGTAACAGTTCACACCGTCAAGGCCGTTCACTCCAATCCCTTGAGGCGGATCTCAATTCTTTTGCGGACGCCTTGACAAAGGGGAATGAAGTTTTGCCATCTACTTATATAAAGATTTTTTAGGTTTTCACAAACAAACGGAGGTCAGACCATGAGCGATGTCAGTGCACCGAGCAAGCGTCAGCAGTTTGTATGGGTCAAGGACAAGGCGGGGAATGAGTTTGTCTGTCCTGTGGATGTCTTAAAGAAGCCTTCGGAAATGCGTCCAGAAGAGCTGAAAGATTGTGTCGACGACGCCACCAAGCCTCAGCCTTATGCTGGCGGCTAGTTTTTCGCACCTTGTTCGCTGATGACAGTGCGTGATCGTTGGGCCCACATGATCTGTGGGCCTGAATCTTTTGATGGTGATGGAGGATATTCTATGGCTGAATTGGTGAGAGGTCAAAGATTGGTTCGGGTGCAGGACCGTGCGGGAAATGAATTTTACTGCCCCATGGAGGCCTTGAAAAACCCAGCGGATCTGGACGCTGAACTTCTTGAAAGCTGCGTGGACGACGCCACCGTGGGAAGATACGCGGGGGATTTTCAGAAAAAAGAGGCCTGAGAAAGATCCCTGGTGAGTAGCGCGGCGCAAGCGCCAAGGCAATTCAACAAACGGGTTTTTTTGAGACAAAGTCCCTGAATATAAAATCTTTGCAGTTCATGTTGCCTAAAATCATCGATTGGGCTCGGGGTGCACGCTTCGCGAGAAGGTGTGGTTGTGCCGAGGGGGCACCTCACCTCTCGGAAGCCCTAAAAGACCAGATCTGTTCTCGTGAACAAGCCGGTAACGGTGAAGCCGGTTTCAGGTCTTTACCCTGCGTTTCTTCCATGAAAGGGCCGACGTACTCACCCGCAGCGACACGGATCACCAAACCATGTGGTCATTAAGGAACTAGGCGCTCAGTAAAAGCTTTTCGGCGTTCCGCCCCTGATGATAGGCTAAAAAATCAAGAGCTGCGTCGCCTCCCATCGCTTTTTTTAAGAACCTTAAATCAGCGGCGGCCAGGTCGACACACAGCAGGGCGTCCAAAACGTGCGAAAAATTCTTGTCGACATTAAAACCTAAAACCTTTCCACCAACTTTGAGATATTGACGAAGAAGGACAGGCACCGAACGTTCAGACTTTTCGATGGTGGCCACCAGTTCTGAAACAAGGTCCACATCGGCAAGATCGCGGCATAAAACTCTCACATTCCACGGCATGGCGGACATTAGCCGCGGGGGGCGACGGGGCTCGACCCAACGGCTCCATTGTGTGCAAAAATAGTGGTGACGAAGAAACATGACCATGAGATGGCGGCTGATCACATGGTAGGACTCACTGATGCTCACAGGCCCCAAGAGGTACCGATACTTCACGTGCAAGGCCACATAACGCGCGATTCCTCTCCATAAAAGCCACAAGGGCGCGTAGGCTTTCTGATGCTCCGGCCGAACGAAAGAACGACCCAGCTCCAAGGTTCGCTCAAGCAGCGGCATCATACCTGGACCGTACCGAAACAGTGTGGACGTGTAAAAACCTTTTAAGCCCATGCGTTTCAGGATCTCATCTCCGCGCCCAATGCGGTAGGCTCCGATGATCTCCCGCCTTTCTTCGTGCCAAAGAAAAAGATGGTGGTAGTAAAGATCAAAACGATCCAGGTCCACCGCCAGACCGCTGCCTTCGCCTACAACTCGAAAGGCAATTTCACGAAGCCGACCAATTTCCTGAAGAACATGAGGAATCTGGGTGGCTGAGGCCCAATACACTCGCTGGCACCCGGAGCTCACCAAACACTGTGCCGAAGGCAATTTTTCGATTTCCTCCAGAAGAAGCTGAGCAGGCATCCCTGGCGCCACGTCCCTTGGCGGACGTCGACGTCCATTGCCCAAGGGCAGCCACTTTTGGGGCACGCCGTTTTTTGAAAAAACTTTCCCGTGAGAGATACCAAGAGCATAGGTCTGAGCTCTCAGATACTCGGTCATTCCAGCGGCAGATCCAATGCCGGCAAGTTCATCAAAATATATGGTACGCCCTACGGTTACCGGAATCGTTCGCCCGCACTTGCCGTGCATCTCCCTGGGTAAAAGAAGAGTTCTCAGCCGGGGATGCATGAGGCCTAACAAATGGAACCAGAGACTGTTGGCCCCCTCAAAATGCATCGGCACAACAGCACATCGACTGCGAAGCACAAGCCGCCCGAGCGTCTCGCTCCATGAAGGATCCACGACGGCGCGTTTGCGTAAATGAAAGTGGGAAACGGTGCCTGAAGGGAACATGATCAAAACGCCGCCCCCTTTGAGCCATCGAAAGCACATGCGTAAAGGACCGATGTTGCGGTCTATGGATCGTCTGGCTCTAAACGGATCCACGCCAAAGAGAAGCGGTGCCATTTCCGGAATGCGTGATAAGAAAGCATTGGCCATGATTTTGACGTCGGATCGCACAGCGAGCACCATCTGGGCGGCCACCAGGCCCTCAATCCCTCCAAAGGGATGATTGGCCACCACCAGCAGTGGTCCTCTTTGGGGTATCGTTTCCGGACAGCCACGAACGACCAAGCGAATGCTAAGAGCATCCAGGGCGTTCTTGACGAAGGTCTGAGGGTCCGACACCGGAGGCAAGTCTTGATAGGTGCGCTGTAATTTATCCATAGCGCTCACTTTCTCGATGCAATGCATCACCGGCCGCCACATTCCGCGGCGTGCTGAAAGCAGGCGAAATTCCGAATCCACCCTCCCCATATTGACCTCTCTTCTTCGCGCTCTTTTCACCCAATTCTACAGTATGCCATCGTCTTGCCCATGGAGCCTCGCAGAGAGGAATGGCTTGACCGATGGGGCAATGGCATCGAATACGCTGCCATAAATAGACGGGCATCTGAACCTAAGGATAGTCGAGCCCAAGTGTGACCGCACTTTTGCTCGCAAATGCTTTAGACTGAATGAAGTGGCTTCGGCCATGGAATCGAAGGTTCATTAGACAGCTTGCAAAAATTCTTGTTCCGCCTCCCCCTCTATCCCGCCGTACATGTTCCACATGGCCAGAAAAGCCGCTTCGAACGTGCGTCCTTCCATTAGTTTTCTTGCCTCTTTGCCCATCTGCACCCGCTTTTCCTTCTCTGCGCACATGATCTCCATATATTTCAGCAAGCTTGCCTCACTTCGACCTTTGAAGATCCAGCCCGTGCGCCCTGGAATCACGTTCTCCTGGGGACCTCCGCAGTCGCTGACAATCACGGGCAGCCCACAGGCTTGGGCTTCCAAGACCACATTCCCAAAGGTGTCCGTCGTGCTGGGAAACACCAGAAAATCGCAGGACGCATAGGCTTCACACAATTGCTGTTCCGATAGATATCCTGTAAATACAGCTTTCATATCGGAAAGCATCCGCTCCATTTCTTCTTTGTAAGGCCCGTCCCCCACCACGACCAAGGCCGTATCGGGGTTTTTTTCGTGCAGTTGCCGAAAGGCACGGCATAACACATCCAAATCCTTTTCTTTAGAGATGCGCCCGACATACAGCGCTGCCACTTTGTTTTCCAGGCACCACCGAGCGCGAAAATCTGAAGAATATTTCTTCGGAGACCACTGCTCAATATCCACACCTCGAGGGTAGGTTCTTATTTTTGCTGTGGACACACCATGTCCTGCCAGTTCACGGGCAGTGGCCTTGGAGGGGACGTAGACGCGATCCATTTGGTTGTAATACCAGATCATATAGCGCCACGTGAGGGATTCCAGAGCTTCGTCACCGGTCAACCGCTGCACATACTGGGGAAAAGCCGTGTGATACGTGGCCACGATGGGAATAGAAAGGATGCGGGCCACGGCCAGGGCCGTAAGACCCATAGGACCAGGGGTGGCGGAATGAATTTGCGTGAATTCCTGTTCAAAGCAATACCGAAGTATCTTGAGAAAAGGAGGAATTTTTAACGACAGTTCAGGATACTCCGGCAGTGCGTAATGGGCGATGGGTTTGAAGTTCACGATCTCAGAGTGGCATCCCGGCCTTGATTCCTCGCAAGTGACTAAAACCAGCCTTTTGCCGAAACGTTGAGCCGCTCGAAGCTGACGGATCAATGTTCGAGCCACTCCGTTGACTTCCAAAATGGTATCGGAAAAGTGAGCTACAGAAACCTCTTGGGCGGGCCCGCCCATTCCGTCGCCCGCGCCAAAACGACGGGAAACCTCCCTGACCATCCCTTTATCCTTGGTAAAATGTGAGAAGGCCACAAAATAGGGCGCCATTAGACTATACAGCGCCCCAGAGGCTCCCAAGGTTTCGAAAATGTTGAACATATGTGCATCCTTTAGCTGTTGGGCGATGCTTCGGGATAGGCTCACCAGCAACGCATCACAGGTTTTTTCCATGAAACGGTGCCACACCTTTTCCGCAGCGCGCACCCGTACGGCCTTAGTTCCCTGGGCAAAAGCCAAAAGCCGAACATCTTGCGTCACGAGCGTCTGGGACATCTTCCATAATGCCTTGATGACAGGAAGATCTTTCTGTTGCGCCTCATGTCGGGGCCACAAGCGCGTTGACCGCCCCAAATCGTAAACGCGATGCGACCAAGATCGTGAAACACATGGCTGATGAATGTTGAGCATTCTTTCAAGAAATCGAAGGAGAACATCCTTGTGCAGATGCTTCGTCAGTTGGAAACGGTCTCTGTAATATTGGTACGCAATGCCATAGAGATTATGAGCCATGGTCAAGGGTGTGGAAGGCGTTCCTTTGATCTCCGCCTCTCCGGCGGCGATGGCCTTTAAAAAACCGCGAATGTCCTGAGCGTTGGGGACCGAGGTCCAGTATCGGGCAATGTTGAGGGAACTGTGGTCGTCCGATCCCCCGATGATCCACTTCGGACCGAAATCCAAGGGCATAAAACCGTCGTCACATCTGTCGGCCAAGCTGATGAGACGCTGCCTGTCCAGTCCGGCCAAAAGGGCACGCAAGAGGCGATTCTGTAAATCGTTTCTGGCCCCGTTGAGTTCAAAGCCTCGAAATAACAAGAGCATCTTTTCGAAGTGCTCCACGGTGAGTTTTCCGTTAATGCTATAAAGTGGATGAGCCACCGCGTGGAGTATTCCGTTGTCTTTCAGGTAGGTGACCAAATCGTAAATGTTTTCGCGTACCTTTTGTATGTCCTCGTGTTGCGTTTCGGAAAGGTCATAGGCCAAAACGTGCACCTTGCAGCCATCTTCAGGAAAATAGGTGGTAATTTCTTCACCGATGAGAACATTGGGAAAATGGGCGATTTCTAAAACCCCCTGAATGGTGTTGTGGTCGGTGATGGTGACGAGATCCATGCCCAATCGGCGGGCGATGCGATAGATGTCTTTCGGCGATGTAAAGCTTTCCGGACAACCGATCTTTTGAAGAATCCATTGGGACGGGCGGGTAGAAAATTTTGAGTGAACATGCAAATCCGCTTTCATCGGCTCACCTCCCTTTCGGTTTTTTCATCGCAGGAAACTTTTCATAGGAAGATGGCCGTGAGACGTCATCCACGTGACATTTTCATGAAACCATGCCTCAAGAGAGCCCTGAGCCTACGGGTGGCCCAGACTGGAGGCACGCCGCCTTTGCAAAGCCCAGAGCGCGGAAGGCAAAGCGCCCTTAATGAACGTTGCAATGGTGCTGATGCAATAAAAGAAGGCGAGCGGTTTCACAGCGTTCGAGGAGCATTGAGGGCGCATTGGATACGCCGGGGCACCGTAACCTATCCCTTAGGCCACCGCTTCCAGGTGTGACACGGAAAGGCTCACGGCGCCGAAGGATTCTTCCACACGGCCTCGCAGAGCATAGGGTCTTTCCCAGCCCAAAGTCTGGCAAAAGCGGCGATAAGCTTCGGGAAAAAAAACCGTTTCATAAATGGCCGTTTCGTCTTCAAAGGAAACAAAGGCCATGGGATTGCCTTCTCGAGTGACCACCTCTTTTCGAGTAATGGGCCATCCTTTGATCCAAACCGTCGTGCCTACCCGCCGTGGCAGCTCTCGGGCCGAAATCCACGGCCTGGGCCTTGTGCGGTATGCCCCTGCGTGGCATCGCAGCGGATGCACGGAAAGCACAAAACCCAGCGCCTCGCGCTCGTGACGCCACAAAACGGACTCGTCAGGGACCGGCAGATTCGGCGCCACGACACTTTCATGGGCCAGAGGTTTCGACAAGGCGATGGGAAGGTGTTGATCCGCACAACCCACAACCCCGCTTCGGGGTAAAGGTTTGTGAGACGCTTGTGGATTTGGAGAGAAGATTTGTGCAGTCTTGAGGGTTGAGGCCGGTTGTGCCGGCGCGCATCGAGCATGAATCCACCACAGGAGCTGGGCGCGATGCCACGGCTCGGCCAGAGCATTCAGAGCGCCGCTCTTGGCAAGGAGCACGGCATCCGAAACGCTCAAAGCCACTCGATGAAACAAGTCCTCCAGCGACACAAAGGGACCGTTTCGAGCTCGTTCTTCCAAAAGCCGCTCCACAGTATCCCGTCGAATACCCTGAAGCATTTGCAGCCCTAATCGCATGGTGCGGTCCTTGCCCCAACATTTCCATCGACTTTCGTTGACATCGGGCCCCAAAACCTTCAGCCCCATACGTCGCGCTTCCGAAATGTAGGCATAGCTCGTGTAATAGCCCCCTCCATTGGCCACCACCGCCGCCATGAATTCGGCCGGATAGTGCACCTTGAGCCATGCCGATTTGAAGCTCACCAGAGCGTAAGACGCCGAATGGGGCTTGCAAAAGGAATAACCGGCAAAGGACGTGAACATTTCCCAAAGGCTTTGCACCACCCCCTCATCCACCCCACGACGCCGGCAACCCTCTTCAAAACGCCGTCGATAATCCTCAATCTGTTCGCGGCTTTTCTTGCTCAGCACCTTACGCAACCCATCGGCTTCCGCCCACTGAAACCCGGCCAAGGCCATGGCGCACAAGACCACATGTTCCTGGTACACCAAAATGCCGTAGGTCTCCTCCAGCAGCTCTTTGAGGTCAGGATGAAGAGGTTCATAGGGCTTGCCGTGAAGGCGTTCAATATAGTCCTGAATGTAGCGGTTGGCGGCGGGCCGAATGATGGATGAATGAATGACCAAATGTTCAAAGTCGCCACGCCGTGTTTTTTGCTGGAGTTGACGCATGGCAGGCGACTCCACGTAAAAGACGCCCATGGTGTCGCCTCGAGCCAGCAGGGCTTGGGTTTCTGGATCATGTAAGGGATTCAGGGAGGCGTAATCCACCCGACGGCCAGTGTTTTCCGCCACCATGTCCAGAGCGTCCCGAATGACGCTCAAGGAGCGGTTCCCCAAAAGATCGATTTTGACCAGTCCCCCCGCTTCCGCCTGATCCTTTTCCCACTGAATGATCCGCACGCCCTTGGCGGCCCGTTGCACAGGCACTCGGCGGTCCACGCGATCCGGAGCCAACACCATGCCTCCGCAATGCACGGACACATGTCGAGGCAGCCCTTCCAGTCGAGCGGCAAGGCGAAGGATTTCCGGCCACGGCGGGTCCAGGGCAAAACCGTGAAAGGCGGGATGCGACCGCATCCGTTCCTGGATGCGCTCCGGTCGAGTCCACCCGCTCAAGCGTCGGGTCACTTCCCCAATGTCCGCCGAGGGCACCCCGTACACCTTGGCCGTTTCCCTCACCGCCGCCCGCGCTCCAAACCCAACATGGTTCGCCACCATGGCAAACCGTTCGGAACCGTAGAGCCGTTCCACCTCCTCCAAAAGGGCGTCCCGCTCGTCCCAGGGAAAATCCACATCGATATCCGGGTGGTCTTGACGATGGGGGTTGAGAAAGCGTTCGAAAACCAATTTGTGTTCCAGGGGATCCACATGGGTGATGCCCAAAAGGTAACTCACCACGCTCGCCGCCGCGCTGCCTCGGCCGCAATGAATGGGACGACGCCCCACGATGTCTGCCACCACCAGAAAGTAATCCACATAACCTTTGGCGTGAATGAGTTCCAATTCGGCAGCAAGCCGCTTTTCCAGTTCGGGAAAGCTACGCCCATAGCGCCATTGGATGCCTTCTCGACAACGCCGAGCCAGCTCGTCAAAAAGGTCCGCACGGCCGCTGCCATAAGAAGGAAAGACCGTTTCAAAACGGCCCCATTCTGTGAAACAGCGGCGCATGAGGTCCTCCGCATTGGCCACGGCTTCAGGACAGTGGGGAAAATGGCGGGCGGCCGCCTTCACAGGTTTCAACCACGCCTCCGAAGACGCCAGTTCCCGAGGATCCAATGTGCTCAAAGTGGTGTTGGTGTCGATGGCCCGCGCCAGCCGATGCAGGGAAAAATCTTCAGGATCGGCAAAATAGACGGGATGCACGGCCACTGCAGGCAGTCCCATGGCCTTGGCCATCCGTAAGGTTCGGCGCCCCGCAGGGCCGGGAAGCACCGCCGCGTAGGTCTCCACATGACTGCGAACAGCCTGAAGAAATTTTTCATCGGCGCTGACCATCGCCACGTGGTCCCCACCCTGGGCACCGTCCTTTTCCAGGGAAAAGCTGGCATCCATGTGAAGCCGAGTCACTAGAGCGCAGAGCGTTTCATAGCCCGTGGCATCCTTGGCGATGGCCACCACGTGCCGATCCTGATGAACGAGGTGCACACCCACCACCGGCGCCACACCGTAACGGCGAGCGGCCTCAAGAAAACGCACCAGGCCGTAAAAGCCGTTGCGATCGGCGCACAACACGGCCTTGTGCCCGCGCTCCACCGCCCGCCGGCACAAGGCTTCCGGGGAACTCACCCCTCGCAGGAACGAATAAAAGGTATGCACCACCCACAACATGGCCCATGATTGCTGCCCGTCACGGCGATCTTTTGTGAACGGAATGCGCCGTTCCCCAGACGAGGGCTTGAGGACCGTAGCGGTTCCGCACGGTATCCAGAGCAGTTTGAAGGCTCTGTTCTCGAACTTCCGACCCTTGGGTCTCGGGAAACAAAACCAGTTGCTGCAAAGGCAACTGAAAGCGGCTCCATGTGACGGCAATGCGGCGCAGCGCCACCCGCCTTTGGCACACCCATCGCGCAAGGGCGCGAACCGTCTGAAAAAGGACTCGATCCAGCACCTGGGCCTGCGGCTTCATCTCTTGCGTCCCTTGCACCTCCACGCCGTCGGCGTAGCGCACTTCCAAAAGGACTCGACGCGGAATGCGGTTTCGGCGCCTGAGCGTCCACCCGGCTTCTTCCGCCAGCTGCAAGAGGACGGCGTCGATTTCATGCCAATCCCCAGTGTCCCGCTCCAACGCGTGCACCAATCGCAAAGCCACGTCTTTTTCAAAAGGCACCACCGGCAGCGGGTCTTCGCCTCGGGCGAGGCGCACAAGCCGTGAAGCCTGATGCCCCAAAATGGGAAAGAGCACTTCGGGACCGAGAGCCGCCAACTGGCCGACGTGGCGGATGTTCACATCCGTGAGCCGATCCGTCGTCTTCGGCCCAAGACCTGGAAGCACTTCCACAGGAAGGCCCTGAAGAAAGGTGCGTTCCCCGCCCGGAAACACGCGGCTCACGTCACCCACGTCCACGCATTCGGCGGCCACCTGGCTGACGAGCTTGTTGGTCGCAAGACCTGCTCGAGAAGGCAACCGGCGGCCACGCAGCACAGCTTCTTCCAGCCGACAGGCCGTATCCGTGGCGGGCCCCCACAGACGCCGCGTTCCGGAAAGATCCACGAAATAGCGCCCCAAAGCGCCACCTTCCACCACAGGAGAAAAGGCCATGAGGTCGTGAATGACGGCTTCGTGCACGTGCCGGTAAAAAGATCGGTCCGGGGGCACCACCTGCAGCGCCCGGCAACGCCGCACGGCCGCCGCCCACGGCACTCCTTCCCGAATGCCTTCCCGACGCGCCAGAGCATTCACCGCCAACACCACAGCCCGTGCTCCGGGATCGGCCACAGCCAAAGGTCGGCGGGCTCGCAATGGATCCCGCAACTCTTCCAGCACCGCACAAAAATCGGGCACATGAAGATGGACCACCGCCCGCTCCATAAGACACACTCCCGGCGCTTTCTTCGCGACGCCTTTTGCCGTGTTTTCCTCAATCACCGACAATGACAAGGGGTAAGGCTCTCGCAATGTCGGCGTCGTATAAGCTTCCAGGTCACCCTGGCTCTCCAATGCTAAGGTGAATAAAGAGTGAAAGTCAAGGGGGACATGGGGAAAACATGAAGGCTTTGTGTGCAACGACATCTTTGCCCAGTGGGACACTTCCCGTGTGAAGGAGCATTACAGTTTGGTTGGACAAGTGAGGACTTGCGATGGCTGCAACGGCACCCGTCTACCAGCCCCGAGAGCCCACCGATTCCACCTTGTGGAAGATAGTGCACCATCACTATGAAGACTTCAAGGCCGGCTATGACGAGCATTGTGAGAAGCCGTATGGGTTCTTCCGCATTCCCATCATACTGCGCATTGATTGCAAAGACGACCAAGAGCTGCAAACTACCCTCTGCCACTGCGCCAGGGACAGCCTGGAGATCTTTTTTCGAACCGTGCTGGGCCGCGATGACGGCATTTTGGGCACGATACTGGTCATCTCCAAAGTCCTGGCCCTGCTCAAACGTGAAAGGTGTTTTAAGGCCCGGGGATGAGCCGCCGCAGGCCCGCAACGCTTGCCAAAAACAACAAACCGCAATAACTTGCCCCATTTTGCTCGAGACCTGCCTGAACCTTGTCACAAAATCGAGACATCATTGTGCTTGACCCACCTCACCGCACCTGCTACACAATAACCGTCATCAACTCATTTCTTGTCACCTCTCGGTCTAGAATCTTAAAAAGTGGATAAGAATTAAGGTTGCAACTTATGATATCAATTGGCATGCTTCGCGATGTC
>NZ_JBRAHS010000035.1:0-4577 GCF_052743555.1 Desulfosoma sp. | reverse complement strand
CCGCAGCCTTTGGGAATCCTGCCCGGCAAAAATCCAAAAGTCTTTGCGATCCGATATCCTACCGTAGGGCAGTGAAGAGACGAAATCTTGGGAGGGCACGATCAGGAGCACATGGTCCAGGTGCTGAGGATTCGGCCTCCGTGCGTGAGACCGCTTGTCAAACCAGCCGGGAATGAGGCGGTTTGTGTAATGCGGGTAAAGGAAAATACAGTCACGGGTGGGGCGCAGCGGCACCGTGACGTGGTAGTCGGTCAGTCCTCCGTCCCAGTAGGTTCCCGGGGGCGCTTCGGGAATGTTTCGGACGGGCTCCATGAGCAAAGGAATGGATCCTGAAGCCAAAAGGGCCGGGATCACCTTTCTCCAATGTCGTCGCGGCGTGCGCCGTTCTGACCGTAGCGGTTATCCAAGGACTTCAACGGCGTACCCAGCGACGCTCATATGGACCGACAGCTCGGGAATTTCAAGGCTCTGCATACATGTTCATCGACAGAAACCCAAGGGCTGTGTTATTCGGAAAAAGGTGAAACCTCTACGTGAAAAGGCATAAAAGGCTCCTTTTCAGCGCAACGCGCGCCGATTCGATCATAGGAAAAGGTTTTTGGCGCCCGTCGTCATGGGCTGATGCCACATGAAAAGGCATGCCATGCGGGTGATTTCCCTTGCTCCCACCCATACGGAAACCATTGCGGCTCTTGAAGCCATGGACCTTCTCGTGGGTGTGTCCGAAGACTGCGACTTTCCAGAAAAGGTACGCCGTTTGCCGACCTACGGCAGTTGGGCTTCGCCGGACCTACAAGCCCTTTGTCGCGTCGCACCTGATCTGCTGTGCACCTTCGGCAGCCATCAAGAGGAAATGGCCGAATGGCTGCGCCGTCAAGGCCTTTCGGTTTTTCATAGCGATCCAGCCACGGTAAAGGAGGCTTTGCGCGCGATGAGGCAATTGGCTGAATGCCTCGAGAGGCCGACGGTCGGAGCCCGCCTTGTGGAACGTCTGGCGGATCGTCTGCAGGCGGTGGAAGAATTAACGGCCCGTATCCCTGACGCTGTGCGACCGAAGATATTTCGCATCATGCATTGGCACCCGCTCATCACCGTCGGGCCTGGTGCTTTTCAATACGACGTCATTGAACGCGCAGGGGGACGAAACCTTTTGGGTCCTCAAGCCGCCCCATACGAAAGGGTTGCGCCCGAACAGGTCACGGCCTGGAATCCCGATATCATCTTTTTTTGTGAACCGAGCATCGAGCCGCTTCTTCTGCACGATGCGGTGTGGGCACACTGTTCAGCCATGCGATCCGGGCACATTCATGTTTTACCGTGCGGGCTCACCTGTCGAGCGGGTCCGCGCATTGTGGACATGACTGTGCAGCTAGCGCAGATCGTCTTTGACTGGTTTCAACACCAGGCCACGAGGGGAATCGCAGGGTGAATCTGAACAAACAGGTCTAAGAATGACTCTTTCAGGGCCCCACGAGCCTGTCCGAGAATGGCTCTTTGGGGCCGTTTGGATTGCATTCTGCAGAAGCGCCGCAAGGCGCGATCCGGCGTCGCGGCTTGCGCCGCTCCTATATGAGGTAATGTCGGCCAAGCTGGGGGCTTTGGATCCACCGCGCCATAATGGTTCACGGCCTGCGACGCTTCCACAAAACGCGGACGGACAAGCCTGCGGGGGATTCCTAGAAGAAGGAGCTCATATGCTGCCGAAGGTAGAAAACGGCGACCGTGTGTTGGAAGTCCATCTATCGAGCCCCACCACCCGCATTTTTCATATTTCCACAGTAGATCGCCGCTTGTGTCTAGGCGGCTAGGGGTTGGCCTTGCGCTATTGTGCCGAACGCATGCGGCCGGGCATAGATCCTTTGAGGCCAAAAAATGTTCTGGCGGTTTTCGCCGGTGTGGTGGTTGCTCGTGGAATTTCATTCCGCCGAACACCTCTGGGGACAGGACATTCCCACGACTCAAGCATCTCTCAATCCTGGGCCCAAGGACGGCGATCTGGTCATCGGGCCGGCCGGAGAAAACCTGGTCCTTTTCGCCAACATCGCTTCCGGGCATCGGTTTCTTGGCCGAGGCGGCTTCGGCGCGGTTTTGGGTTCCAAAGGGATCAAGGCCGTGGTGGTTCGAGGAGGCTCCGTACGGCCTCTTCCCGCGGACCCTCAGAGTTTCGAAAAGGTGTGCCGGCTGGCCACGGCCTACATTCATCGCAACAGATTCACGGGGCATTTATACCGAAACGCCGGAACAGCCAGCCATGTGGACCTGTGCAACGCCTCAGGAATCTTACCTATTCACAATTTTCAGGACGGTCAGGATGCCCGGTGGCAGCATGTGAGCGGCTGGACCATGAGGGAGCGTTTCGGCGCCAAGCCCAGCACGTGTCGACCTTGCACCATCCAGTGCGGGCATAAGGGGAATTTCTCGGATCGACAGGTCCGTCAGCTTCCCGAATACGAAACCGTGGGACTGCTGGGAACAAACCTGGGCATTTTCGATCCGGAGCTCATCGCCGCCTGGAACGAACAGTGCGGACGCTTGGGATTGGATACGATCTCCTGCGGCGGCGTTTTGGGGTACGTCATGGAGGCCTCTGAAATAGGGCTGATGGCATCGCCGCTGCGTTTCGGGTCCGCGGAAGGGGTTTCCCAAGCCATTGAAAGCATTGCTTGCCGAAAGGGCCTTGGGGACAAAATGGCTCAAGGAATGCGCCGTCTTTTGGAAACGTACAAAGGCCGCTCCTTTGCCATGCACGTCAAAGGCTTGGAACTTCCGGCCTATGATCCTCGAGGCGCCTGGGGCCAGGGTTTGGCTTATGCCGTAGCCAAACGGGGTGGATGCCATTTGTCGGCCACCCTATTCCCTCTGGAGGCTTCTCTTGGGTTCTTGAAACCTCGAACCTCCAAAGCCAAAGCGCATTTTGTGCGCTTTTTTGAAAGCCTCTATGCGGGCATCAATGCATTGCCCACTTGCCTTTTCACCACTTACGCCCACCTATTAAAAGCCCCCATCGCGCGCCTGACGCCAAAGCCCATTCTGGCCTGGACCATGCAAACTTTCCCGCCATCGCCGTGCGTTTGATGGATCTTCGCGGGTACACGCGGCTCTTCGAAACCCTTTACGGGCACCCCTTGAGCCCCAGGGCATTTTTGCAAGCCGGCGACCGCATCGTCGTCCTGGAACGCCTGCTCAACGTCCTGGAAGGCGTTCGCCAAAAGGACGACACCTTGCCCGAGAGAATCCTTGAAGAAGCTCGGCCTTGCGATGTCGCGGCAGGGCCGGCGAAAGGGAGTTTATGGCACCGCATGGTTCGGTGGGGATGTCCGGAGACGCCGCCGCCCTCCACCACCCCGCAGCGGCTCGCTCTGGATTCCATGCTGGAGCGCTACTACGCACTTCGAGGCTACAACAGAAACGGCATGCCCCTGGAAAAGACCTTAAAAAGATTGAAACTGGTCCCCCGCGTATAGCCCTATGCTCGGACCCGTCCCCGGCCGAAACACGGGAAAAACTTTTGTGGTGCAAGCCTTTTTTGGGGATTCTCGGGCGCGCCGTGCAATGGGCGTCGCGACACGACGCCGTGTTTCAAAAAGAACTGGCCTCGTGGCCTCAAGGGCTGACCCTCTTGTTCAAGGTGCTTCCCTACGGACCGCGAATGGCGCTCAAAGTGGACGCCGGCAAGAGACTGCGCGCTATCGGCGATACGGTTTCGGAACGGGAAGCCGATCTGATCATCGGCTTTAAAAACATGGATACGGCCTATCGCATGCTGACCGCGCAGTTGGGCACGTTGGGCTTGTAACGGGCAGATGCGCCCCCTTTCAAATCCTCTATGCTGGTTCAGAGACGGCCACCGGGAACGTTTCCAGCGTGTGGTTTACAGTTCGCGAAAAAGGAGCCCACCCATGACCGCTTCTTATTTTGAATTTCATCGTCCCGTCAAAATCCTTTCAGGCCCCAGGGCACTGGAAAATGTGCCTTACGAATTGAGAAGACTGGACGTTTCGCGCCCTTTGTTGATCACCGACCTGGGCGTGGCCAAAGCAGGACTTTTGGAGCACGTGACGACCGCTTTCCGGGATTCGGAAGCCGTCGTGGGAGCCGTCTACGATCAGGCGCCAGCCGATTCATCGGTCAGCGTGGTTCGCGAAGCAGCCGACGTCTTTCGCCAAAGCCGATGCGATAGCCTGGTGGCCGTCGGCGGCGGCTCGGTTATCGATACGGCAGAGGCGGTCAATGTTCTGGCACGTTACGGCGGCGACGACCTCTTGCAGTTTTGCGGAGCCGACCGCATTCAGGGGCCGCTCAAACCCCTGATCGTCATTCCCCCACGGCTGATACGGGTTCCGAGGTGACGCACGTGGCGGTCATCGCGCACCTGCGAAGGCGCGTCAAAATGGCCTTTGTGTCCAGCCATCTCTTTCCAAATGTGGCCGTGCTGAATCCGCGCATGACCCAAAGCCTTCCAAAGGTCCTGACCGCCGCCACCGCCATGGACGCCTTGACTCATGCCGTGGAAGCGTACCTGTCTGTGCAGAAGAATCCTTTGAGCGACGCCTATGCGACGACGGCCGTTCGTCTCA
>NZ_JBRAHS010000034.1:0-4701 GCF_052743555.1 Desulfosoma sp. | reverse complement strand
TCGAAAGACCTCGCTCAGCTCATAGGCCACGCGCCGCGACACATCGTGGGCCAACACATCCCGAAGGTCCAAAAGCAGCCCCATGTCACCGTCCTGCCATGCCTGATCCAGCTCCCATCGACCCACCAAGTGCTCTGTCCCTCCGGAACGTTTGCACACGGTGAGGCAAAAGGCATCGCGGCCTCCTTCGCTCTTGGCCTTCTGTATGGCCGCTCGAAGTTCCCCTAAGACCCGCGCCAAAGGCGCCTGATGGTGGGCGATGACAGCGCCTATGGAGGCTGTAGCTTTTTTGCCCATGAGACGATGCAGCTCCCGGCCTGCAGGAGTGTTCACAAGCGCGTAGCCGGAAGCCAGTTTGAGGCCGTTGGGCTCCGCCCCCAGCTTTTTCCAGAAGGAACGATTGTCTTCCCCTTGCGGCAGGCAGCCGGAAAAGGCGCATCGCAGGGCAAACATCAGTGCCGGCAAATCGTGGACCGCCACCATTGCCATGAGATCGTCGCCGCCCGCGTAGATGAGCTTGCCCATGAAAAGGTCCTCCACAATCTTTCGACTCACGTGAATGGAAAAGGCGTTGAGGGCTGAAGAAACGGCTTGATGCCACGCGGGCGAGGCGAGCCTGGGGGCCTCCAAATAGGGCTGCAGCTCATCGAAGGTTTGCAAGTCTTCCAACGTCTTGGCGTGGAACCGATCGGCCAGTCGAGGCCTGCCCTCCACGGCCGCCGCCAGCCATCGGCCCATCTGGTCACCGTCCAGGAGCACCAGCGCGTAGTAGGTTTCGGGCATAAATCCCAAATACGTTTTGAAGGCTTTGACCGCGAGCTGGTACGCCTCTTCGTTGTCCACGGCATCCAAAAGAGCCGGAATCCTTTTCAGCTGCATGATTGTTTCCTGCGGCCATTGCATCTGCAGCACCTTGGTGTAAAGCTTCGCCGGCAGGGCCACGCCACGTTGCTCTTTAAGCGATTTGGCCAGTGTTTCCAACTCAGCCACCAGCTGCGTAAACTGCGGGCTCACCACGGTCCCCGGCGGCTGAAGCTCAAGCCACCGCCACAGCGACGTCGAAACGGCTATGGCATGGGTGGAAAGAACGAACCGATCGAGTCTATCCTTACCCAGTGCGTGGCATATCTCCTCGGCAAAAAGCCTGGGCCATGTCCTTTTCAAGGCACACCAACCACAGAGATGTTCGCCTTCCTTGGCCAGGGCCGGAGCCCTTTGAGCGACTCTGGTCCAAAGGGTGTCTTGGCGTTGTCCCGGCGGGGTGTAAATTCCGGTTGGCTTCTGTGGTGTCCCACGGTCGTGGGCCAGCCATTCCCTTTCACCACACAAGCTGCAACGGTAACCTTTTTCTTCCGATTGTTCGGTGATCCTTAGCGTTTTGGTGGCGGCATGAAGCCTTTCCAGAAGCTCGTAAAGGCCGGGGTAAGCCACCCCAGGATTGGGCTGGTAAAAGATGGCTCCAGAGCCGACGGTCACACGCTTTCGAAGCAGGGATTCCAGGGTCTGGCCGAGATAGCAGGGTTCGGCCCCGAGAATCTCTAAAGCGCGCTTAAGCTCCTCGTCGGCCAGTGAGGCGTCACCCGCCAATCGCCATGGAACCACGGCCCAAAAAGTTTCGGGAAAGTCTTTGAAATGCCTTTGCAACTGTTTGTCGGCATCGCCTGCGCCATCAAGGCCGGAAATTTTACCGAGCTCCTCCAAGCTTTGCTGGGCCTTTTTTTGAACCCATCGGCGCACCTTACAGCAAATCTGGTCCGCCAAATCCGTAGCTTCTTCGGCCGGCACCAGAGCGACGAACCGGTTGGGCAGGGCCGCAACAAACAGGGGGTTCCTGTCGGTGTCTCGATGGATCCATTCAGGTTGCGAAGCGGAGCTAGTGGGAGAGGCGGCTTTGTTCCATACATCCTCTCCCAGGGCTGCGCGAACCCAAAGATCCACCTGAGGAACCCCGTGCAGCTTAGGGAACAGGACGACATCGGGGCCGTAACGTTCACAGACCTCTTCTAGGGCCGCCCAGACCATGGAGGACAGAAGATGCGATCCCGCCCAAAGATCGGAAATACTTCTGGCCTGAGCGATAAATCCTTGGACGGGGCCGAAGCTCATGAGAAGGAGAGCCGGACCGCCCGCCGCAAGGGTTCCCGCAAAGGCGGATGTGAGGGACAAGTGGTCCCAGATGGAATGGTCCGGGCTGCGCGTGTCTGCCGGAAGCTCGCCCCAAAGCGCACCCAGTTCTTTGGTCGGCGCGCATGGTCCGAAGCGCCACATGGACAGAAAAGTCTTTTTCCAGTCCACTCGTCCGTCTTGTTGCACGATTAGTCGTTGGTAGTGGGCCAGACTTTCCGCTTCCACCGACTCTGGGGGCACCGTCGACTCCAGAGTCCTCAAAATTAATTCCTCCCCGGACAGTGGGTGTCGCAACCGCGGATCGCCGGCAAAATTCACATGCCCGCCCATATTCATGGGAAGGGATGGGCGATCCGCCGAAGAGGCCCATCGGTCCCCCTTTTTGATCATGTCGAGCAACCGTTGCATTGCCTCTGCTGAATACCCCAGGTCTTGTTGCAACCGCGCTTTCAGCTGCGCGACTGTTCCGGCTTCATGACCTTTGCTGCGGAAAAGGATAAGGGCCTTTTCCGCGGGGTCATGGACATAGGCCAAGACTTTGACCTTCCAAAAAATATCCTCGTTCATGCTGCCAACCTCACGGTGACGGTTTCTGTCCTTGAGATTCATGCCCAAAGTAGAAAGCAGGGGCAGCCTTTGAAGCCGCAGGGTGGCCGAAGACCATAGTGCGGCGCGCGGCACCGAGAATTTCCTCCACGCTGAGAAGCCGCCACACTTTTAGGGAAGACGCACCAACTGCTTATCCAGACTCTCATGAACACGCGACCAGACACTGTGCTCCATGGAACACAAATCCTGCTCTGGGGTCTTTTCTTTCAGCGCTCTTTTCAACACCTGCGGCATGCCATGGGTGAGATGTGCCACGAGGCCGCAAAAGCCACCACCAACAGCATGCACTTTAAAGAACAACTGATTCGCGGACCGCTTATCGTCTCCCCATGCTTGAAGCACATGGTTCGTGACGGGATAGGCCAAAATGTGGCGTTCGCACAATTTGGTGTGAGGCCCTTGCTCGTGAAAGGCAAATTGCGTGCGGAGGTGGATTTTGATCCTCGCCAGCAGTGTCAAGACATCTTCCCATCGTTCCCGACTATCGGTGCACCACAAAAGAAGGCCCTTGTCGTCGCGACCCAGAGCATGGCACCAATCGTGTTGCAGTGCGTCGATCCACGGTACAGCTAAGCGGTCCAGCCATTCCCTGGCACTTCGACTCTTGTGGTCTAGAACGTTTTCGTCAAACAAGTCGGATACATTCTGTGAGGCGTCGTATAGGGAAAGTGAGCCCCAGCCGTTGCGACTTCGAGCGCCCAGGCATCCGAAAAGGGCCAGGAGACGCATGGTTTGGGTCATGTCGCGGTCAAGTTCGGCTGGATACATGAGCGTCAGCTGGCCTTTTTCGTCTGTCCCGACAGCCGATAGCCTTTGAAGGCCCGGTCTTTTTTGAGCTTTGTCCCACCCTATGGGGCCGTAGCCCAAATAGAGGGCCGCATTGAGCTTTCTTTTCACTTCGCGATGGACAATCTCACCACATTTGACATTGTCAAAATGATTTTTCCTTAGAGAACCCTGTCGCCAGGTATCGATCCGCAGTCGAATGCGGCTGGCACCCGCCTCGAGCCCTGCGGTGGTGCCGAACAGCCTGCTTTCCCAGAGGCGCAAATTTTCCAGCGATGGGCGCTCTTGTGCGTTCCACCACACGATGCGCCACCATTTTCGAAGCAAAGCCTTAAAGGGGGGCACGCGCCATTGACCTGACTGGTCCGCCCCGCCCAGGAATGCGGGCGTGACAAATCTTACCTGATAGGTCCGAAGACATTGATTGCGTCTCATGGAGTCGGTCTCCTCAAGGGTTTTCGCCTTCAGCCATAGACTTTATTGACGATCGCCGCGCGGTAAGCCGCAAAAGCCAGGTTGTCGCCGAAAAGAATGCTCGCTTTTCTGTGCCAACTTGGCTTCCAGGACTGGCTTTACGCAGGGCTATCGGGCGCAGCCTGGTCGGTCAGTTCAGGCCCTGCCACACTGTTCCCCTCGTGGAACATACCATCGATGGGGTTGTTTTACTTTTTCGTTACGGCACCGCAGCACAATTTTTCAAATAAGGGCTTTGAAAGGTTGCGGACTGGCATTTTTTGGTGAGTCCGGCCGGTAAAGACTCCTTGTCGATAACACATGGACACGTGGGCACGAGCTCACTGAAAAACAGGCAGAGGGGTTCGGCGCCTGCATTGGACGAAGTGCCGCCGGGCCATCTTTGGCCGCTCCCTGAATAGGAGGGGTTATCCATAAGTTTAACGCCGTTGCCTCATGGTTTAGGTTCGGTTTTGACACGCTCTCCGACAGGTGTTCGCATTCTCGCATCTTTTGCCGGCTATGAATTTGCTATAGCGGCCATCTCGGAAGCCGTGCCGAAGTTGATTGATGAAAATGATCCGTGCTGTTTGTAAAGAGCACGAATATAGACCACATTAAGTGAAGTTTTTCGGCTTTATGGTTTAGTCCTCCTGTACAAGTATGATGGACAAAATAGTCATGCAGACAGTCTCAATCCCCTCAAATCGGGGCCTGCCTTCGGAC
>NZ_JBRAHS010000026.1:0-37567 GCF_052743555.1 Desulfosoma sp. | reverse complement strand
AAACACTGATCCAAGCAGGCCTGAATAAATACCTCTTGGAAATGGCCAATATTCGAAACCTGAATTCCTGGGTCCACAGCGAAGAAAAAGATGAGGCGACGCGAAAGGCTCAGGATATGGTGCGGATGGCGGTGGCCAAAGCCGCCCTGTTGAGTCCGCTTCCGGAGAGCACCCTGCCCGTGACGCCGGTGGCTCTGGTGGTGGGAGCAGGTGTGACAGGGATGACGGCAGCCGCCAATCTGGCCGCTCACGGGTTTTCTGTCCATGTGGTGGAAAAAGAAAAGGACCTGGGGGGCATGGCCGCCCGGCTGCACAAGACATGGAGAGGTGAAAGCGTCCGGGCTTTTGTCGATGCCTTGAAGAAAGAGGTCCTGACGCATCCGAAAATCCAATGGCACCTGGGAGCAAGTCTTGTTGAAGCAGAAGGATTCGTCGGCAACTTTCGCACGACGATTCGCGAGAACGGATCTCTTCACACCATTGAGCACGGCGTGGTTTTGATCGCCACCGGCGCGCAGGAAAGAAAGCCTACCGAGTACCTCTACGGCGAGCATCCCGCTGTCGTCACCAACGTGGAATTGGACGAGCGCTTACAGGAAGATGACCCCAGATTAAAAAATCTCTCATCGGTCACTTTCATTCAGTGCGTGGGATCGCGGGATGAAGAGCGCCCCTATTGTTCTAGAGTATGCTGCGGGCATACCCTTCGAAACGCCTTGGAACTGAAAGCCCTCAATCCGGACATGAGCATCGCCGTGATTTATCGGGATATGAGAAGTTATGGCGTCTGGGAGGAGCTTTACCGACGTGCGCGCCACGCGGGTGTTCTTTTCTTTCGCTACCGGCCGGACGATAAACCGAAGGTCCTCAGGGAAGGCGACAAGCTCACCATTCAGGTCACGGATCATATCCTGCAGCGCCCGGTGAGCTGGACGACCGATCTGCTGTGTTTGGCTGCCGCCACCATTCCACAAGATAATAGGGACCTCGCCCGCCTCTATAAACTGCCTTTGGACCGAGACGGTTGGTTTCAAGAAGCTCATCAGAAACTTCGACCCGTGGATTTCGCCAATGATGGCATCTTTTTGTGCGGCATGGCGCACTATCCCAAACCTCTTGAGGAAAGCGTGACGCAGGCTCTGGCTGCCGCCGCCAAGGCCGTGTCCATTTTGAGTCGAGGCCAGGTGATTGTCGGAGGTTTGGTGAGTCGCATTGATGCGGCGCGATGCACGGGCTGCGGTGTGTGTCTTGAGATTTGTCCGTTCGGCGCCATTCAACGGGATGAGGTTGCGAGAACCGCTCGTGTTCTTGAGGCCTTGTGCAAAGGGTGCGGAGCGTGCGCTGCCGCCTGCCCTGCTGAAGCCCCGACCTTGCAAGGATTCACACATCGGCAAATGTACGCCCAAATCAAGAGTGCTCTGGCAGCTTGAGGGGCGGTGGTAAGGAAAGGCGCCAAACGGGGAGGAAGACATGGCAGAGAAGACTTTTCAGCCGAAAATTTTGGCTTTCCTGTGCAACTGGTGTGCTTACGGAGCCGCGGACTTGGCGGGTGTGAGTCGCTTGAGATACCCGCCGCATGTGCGCCCTATCCGCGTGATGTGTTCGGCTTCCGTTTCCCCTCACCACATTTTGCGAGCTTTTCAAAGCGGGGCCGACGGCATCCTGGTGGGGGCCTGCCACGTGGGGGACTGCCATTACCAGGTCGGTAATCACATGGCTCTGAAGAGAATACGCTTTTTGCAAGAGGTGCTCGCTTTTGTGGGCTTGGAGGGCCGTCTTCGTCTGGAATGGATTTCTTCCGCCGAAGGCCCGAAGTTCGCTCAGGTGGTGCGGGAATTGACTGAGGAGATTAGGGCTCTGGGCCCGAGCCCGATCCGTGAGAGCAAGAGGCCAAAGGAAATAATGCACCGGGAGTTTATCATGGGACGGCTGCGTCCGAGGACTTTAAGCCTTGAGGGGCGCAGACGTGTCGCCATGGCACGGGAAGGTGTGGGAGGCTACGATGCGTGATACCATTCGAAAATGGCTGGAAGACGGCGTGGTCGACGTCTTTTTGGGTTACAAGGCCGTGGATGGGCACGTGATTCCGTGGATTTTCAAAAAATCCGAATTGGACGAACTGGATGCGTTTTGTGACGGTCCCTACCGCTATCCCTTGGAAAAGATGGCACGGGAAATCCTTCAGGAGGATGAGCACGTGCGGGTGGGTCTTTTGGCACGCCAGTGCACGGAACGTGCTGTCACCATGTTACAGGCTCTGCAGGCCCTTGATCGCCAAAGACTGTGGCTTTTGTCCAGAGCGTGCTGCGCGTCTCCCGGGCAGACTCAGGTGGTGTGTTCAGCTCTGACCTGTCATGAAACGTCTGCGGACCTTACAGAAGAAGGCATTCCTGAGGGGACCTCGATACAAGCTTTGGAAGCCCTGCAATCCGATGAGAAGTTTTCTCGGTGGATGTATGAATTTGAAAAGTGCTTTAAGTGTTACGGGTGCCGCGACATCTGTCCTGTGTGCGTCTGCAAAGAATGCACGCTGCAGGATCCGGAATTGATCGAGACGGGGAGTCTCCCCACAGAAGTCCCGCTTTTTCACCTGGTGCGGGCGGTCCACATGGCCGGACGGTGCATTGACTGTGGATTGTGCGAGGAGGCGTGCCCGGCGCATATTCCCTTGCGCGCGCTGTACCAAAAAGTCGGCCTTGTGGTGCGGGAGCTTTACGGCTACGTGCCGGGTCAGGAAACGGTTCCGCTGATCTGGGGGCCTTTGAGTGACGGGGAGCTGGAGACTTTGGCTTCCGGCATGTGAGCGAAGACGCATCATTGTCGAAAATCGACCGAAAAGCAGGGGAGGAGCAGCCATGGAATATAAGATTGTGCCGTCCCTCTGTCCCTACTGCGGCACCGGGTGCGGGCTGCTGTACAAGGTCATGAACGGCAGAATCAACGGCGTGCTGCCTTTGAAAAGCCACCCGGTCAATGAAGGCAGACTTTGCATCAAGGGCTGGAATGCCCATGCCTTTGTGCACCATCCTTTGCGCCTGAAGGCGCCGCTGGTGAGGACCTTGGGACGTTTACACAAGGTCAGCTGGGAACGTGCCCTGCGCCTCACAGCGGATCGGCTCCTGGAGATTAAAGAACGCCATGGACCCGAGGCGATCGGGGTGCTTGTGTCCGCCAAGATGACGAACGAGGAGAACTACCTGGCGCAGAAATTGGCTCGGGCGGTTCTGGGAACCAACAACATTGACCATTGCGCCAGACTTTGACACTCCTCCACGGTGGTAGGTCTTGCCGCCGCGTTTGGAAGTGGAGCCATGACCAATTCCATCGCCGAGATGGAAGAGAGTGCATGCCTTTTCGTCATCGGCTCCAACACCACGGAATGCCATCCGCTCATTGCCACTCGAATCCTGCAAGCTCGACGCAAGGGAGCGGCGCTCTTGGTGGCCGATCCCAGAAGCACCCATTTGGGCTTGTTTGCCGATGTGGCGGTCCAGCACCGGTTGGGTTCGGATGTCGCTCTGTTGAACGGCATGATGTATCACATTGTGCGTAATGAGTGGCATGACACCGCCTATATTCGAGCACGCACGGAAGGTTTTGCGGAATTTTGCCGATCCGTGCTTACGTACCCTCCGGAGAGGGTTGAGGCTCTGACGGGGGTGGAGCCTGCTGTTGTGGAAGAGATGGCCAGGCTTTATGCCTGCAGCAAACCCGCCTCCATTGTCTACGCTATGGGGATCACACAGCACAGCACCGGCGTGGACAACGTCAAAGCGGTGTGCAATCTGGCTTTGCTTTGTGGAAACGTCGGTGTGCGCGGGGGCGGGGTCAACCCCTTGAGGGGCCAGAACAATGTTCAAGGCGCCTGTGATATGGGGGGCTTGCCTAATGTGCTTCCAGGGTATCAGCTGGTCACGGATCCCGAAGTGCGCCGAAGGTTTGCGCAGGTCTGGGGGGCTGATATTCCATCGCAACCGGGGTTGACCATTACGGAGATGGCGCACGCCATGGCCGACGGAAAACTGAAAGCTTTGTACGTGATCGGCGAAAACCCACGGTTGAGCGATCCGGACTGGAATCACTTGCGCCATGCCATGAAGCGCCTGGAATTCCTGGTGGTTCAGGACATCTTTTTGTCCGAAACAGCTCAGGTGGCGGATGTGGTTTTGGCTGCAGCGTCTTCGGCGGAAAAGGACGGTACTTTTACCAACACCGAACGCCGATGTATGCGGATTCGACCTGCCATAGACCCCGTGGGTGAAAGTCTGCCGGATTGGCGCATCCTCTGCCTTTTGGCTCAGGCCATGGGCTATGCCATGGACTACAGTGGGCCGCACGAGGTCATGGAAGAAATTGCGCTGTTAGCCCCCAAGCTGTACGGCGGTATGCGGTATGATCGGCTGGGCATTGACGGTCTCCAATGGCCCTGCCCGACAGTGGATCATCCGGGCACGCCTTTTCTTCACCAAGATCAGTTCAGCCGAGGTTTGGGAAAGTTCCATGTGGTTGAATACAAGGAACCCGTGGAAATGCCCACGCCGGAGGTCCCGTTGCAGCTCACCACCGGGCGCATGTTCGCGCATTATCACACAGGCACCATGACGCGCATTTCCAGCCGTCTGGACGCGGAACAAAAAGAAGGCTACGTGGAAATGCATCCGGAAGATGCCCGCGAGTTGGGCATTCGGGACGGAGAACTCGTTCGAGTCTCTTCGCGACGCGGGGAATTGGAGGCGCCGGCGCGAATCACACGGCGGGTGGCTCGAGGGACCGTCTTTATTCCCATTCATTTCGGCGAAAACCCGGTCAATATTCTGACCAGCGCCGACGCCTACGACCCGGTGGCCAAAATTCCCGAGTTCAAGGTGAGCGCCGTTTCCATCTCCAAAATCGTCGCCCTGTGAGGCCGCTTCATCTCTGGAAAAATCCAAAGACGGCGGTGGGTCCATATAGTCCTGGGCACAGCCTTCCTCAGGGGCCGATCACGGCATCAGCGCCCCCCATCGCCTGCAAGGGCGCTGGGGGGAAAGGTTACCTTGGCCACTGGGGGTGCTCTCAGGAAAAGACGGGGGTGGTTCTTACTGATTGACCCAAACGGCTTGGTGGCGAAAGTCGGCGAGGATTTGCTTGGTCACGGAGCTTTTGAGGAATCCCCAAGTGCCTTCGGAGCCCCCGTGCCCGAGCACCACAATGCCGGCATGCTGTTGCGCGCAGTATTTCAAAATGTCTGCGGCCACTTTGCCGGAGTGTGGTGCGGCCACAAGACGCAGGCGGTGAGCCTCCACGGCGCTGTGCCGAATCATATCCAGGACTTGCGCATAGTTGTGCTGAACGTCCATGGACTGGTCTGCCACCCAGCGGTTCATTTCCGCACTGGGTTCCCGGCCTTCGCAGATGATTTTCTTCGAGAGGCGTTTGGAAAAATGGACCACATCGATCAGAGTCGGCGTGTGTTCCAGCATAAAGAGGGCATGATCCAGGGCGCGCACCGACGCCGCATCTTCGGAGACGCACACCACGGCGCGCCCCGTGTCCACAGGTTCGTCCACAAACCAGATGGGGCTGACCAGACAGTGGTGCAGCAACGCCGAGGTATGGTCGCCCTTAAGGAATCCTTCTAAGCGGCTGCTGGATTGTTTGGGAAACAGCACGGCGTCGACGCGTTTGATGTCGGCCAGGCGACAGGCGTGCTGAGCCACACTCAATTCCTTTTCTTGCACCAGCTCATGGATGATCTCTTCACTAAAACCCGATGCCACGAGCTCCTGTTTGGCTCGAGCGCAGGCTTTTTGCGCCGCTTCTTCACGTTCTCTGAGAAACGCCTTCTTTTTGGCGACCTGATCAGGACTCAGCCGCCCTTCCGCGTAGACGGGAGGCAGGGGAGGGACCAGATAATGAACGGTCAGACTGATTTCCGATCGATTCGCATAAAGCTGGGTGAGAAAGCGAATGGGGCGAAGGGATTCTTCGGAATCATCAATGGGCAACAGAAAAGCTTTGGGCGTTGAAACCATAAAGGGCCTCCTTACGGGATCAGTTCACACAAGGGTGTGGCTTGGTCCTGAGCGGCGATGAGAAAACGCACATGGTGCCAAGGTTCCCCGTGCAGCCTTTGCTGAAGGGTGTCTCGAACCAATTGCGGATCATTGTTGATTTCGCTCAAGTGGGCCATGATGACGACCTGAAGGTTCCTGTGATGCACGTGCTGAAGCAGATCGCAGCATTCCTCGTTGCTGAGATGTCCATGACGGCTGCGAATGCGCTGCTTGAGGTGCCAGGCGTAGGGACCGTGGATCAGACGATCCACGTCGTGATTGGCCTCAACGATCAGACCATGGCATCCTTGAAGGCGCGAGCGCACCAGCTGGGTTGCCGTGCCGCAGTCGGTGCAGACGGCAAGGCGACACCCATTGTGTTCCACGATATAGCCCACGGGGTCTGCGGCATCGTGGGACAGGGCAAAGGGATGGACGATCAGGTCCCCTACAGAGAAGGCCCGGCCGGATTGAATGATGTGGGCACCTGCCAATTCGCCAAGCTGGCTGGGCAAACCTTCCAGGGTGGCTTGGGTGAGATAAACGGGAAGATCGAATCGGCGGCTCAGCACCCCGACTCCCCGAATATGGTCACTGTGTTCGTGACTGATGAGAACGGCGGCCAGCCTTTGAGGGCGCAGGCCGGAGCCTTCCATGCGGCGCACGATTTCCTTGGCGCTCAACCCCGCGTCCACGAGAAGGGCCGTGGAGGCGCTGGCCACATAGATGGCGTTGCCTTTGGATCCGCTGGCAAGAACTTGAAATTCCAGGGCCATGATTCGCCCATTTATGCGGCCGCCATGCCATGGGCGCCGCTTTCCACGGGTCCCAGAAGCATCACAGCGGTGTTTTCGGGCTGGTAGTGCTGCGCAAACCAAGCCCGCACATCCTCCACGGTCACGGCGTCAATGGCCTCTTCCACCTCCTCCAGAGGCACATGGCGGCCAAACACGAACTCGTTTTTGGCCAGCCGGTTCATGCGCGCATCGGTGCTTTCCGCATTCAAATACATGCTGCCCTTGAGGTATTCCCTGGCGGCGCTCAATTCCGACGCGGTGATGGCGTCGCGCCGGACGGCGTCCATCTCCGCGGTGATGACATCCAGGGTTTCCGTGACGTCCTCAGGAGCCACGGCGGCATAGACACCCATAAGGCCCGTGTCTTCATGGCTGTTTACAAAGGAATAGATGGAATAGGCAAGGGCCCGTTTTTCACGGACTTCCTGAAACAATCGGCTGCTCATGCTGTTGCCCAGCACCACGTTGACCACGTGGCAGGCGAATCGTTGCGGATCGCCATGAGAACATCCGGGAAACCCCAAGCAGATGTGGACTTGTTCCAGGTCCTTGGGCAGCAGGGTGTAGTGAGGAAACGTCTGTGGGGGCTGCCGACGGGGGGGCTGGCGGGTGTGGTTCAAAAAGGCCACATGAGGGGCCACCAGGTCCACAAAGGCTTCATGGTCCACGTTGCCCGCCGCGGCCACGAGCACAGCCTGCGGCGCGAGACGCCGGCCAAGAAAATCCATGATCTTGGACCGATTCAGAGCCAGAACGGATTCCGGAGTGCCGTAGATGGGGGCGCCCAGGGGGTGATCTTTCCAGAAGTGTTGTTGAAAAAGGATATGCACCAGGTCCTCCGGAGAATCTTCAATCATGTTGATTTCCTGCACCACGACCTGGCGTTCCTTTTCAATCTCTTCTTCGGCGAACAGTGAGTGAAGAAAGATGTCCATGAGCACATCCACCACCAGGTCCAGATGGGTGTCCAGCACCTTGGCGTGAACGCACAGATTCTCTTTGGAGGTAAAAGCGTTGGCAAACCCTCCCACCGCATCCAGCGCTTTGGCGATGTCCAAGGCGGAGCGCTGCGCTGTGCCTTTGAAGAGCATGTGTTCGATGAAATGGGTGATCCCTTGTTCGTGGGGTTCCTCATCCCGGGACCCCAGGTTGACCCAGATGCCCGTGGAGACGGAATGTACCCCGGGCATCTTTTCGGTCACAATACGAATGCCGTTGGACAGTTGGGTTTTGCGAACCAAAGCGGCCTCTTTATTTACGGTGTTCAGGATTGCCGAGCACAGCCTTGCGGCTCAGTCGTATGCGCCCTTCGCGATCGATGTCAATGATCTTCACCAACACCTCATCGCCTTCCTTGACCACGTCGGTCACTTTTTGCACTCGCTTGTGGTCCAACTGAGAAATGTGAATGAGGCCTTCCGTGTGCGGAAGGATTTCGGCAAAGGCGCCGAAGTCCGTGACCTTGGTGACCCGAGCCATGTAGACCTGACCGATTTCAGGTTCCATGGTCAGTCCTCGAATCTTGTCGATGGCCTTTTGGCACGCCTCCTTGTCCGGGCTCATGATGACCACGCGGCCCGAATCCTCAATGTCGATCTTGGCTCCGGTTTCTGCCACAATCCCTCGAATGATCTTGCCGCCCGGGCCGATGACATCGCGAATCTTTTCTGGGTTGATCTGAATGACTTCCATGCGCGGTGCATAGGGAGACAATTCCGGGCGTGGGGCCGAGAGCACCTCCCGCATGCGGGAGAGAATATAAAGGCGGCCCTGCCGAGCCTGTTCCAAGGCCCGCGTCATGATCTCTCGGCTGATGCCGGCGATCTTGACATCCATCTGAATCGCCGTCACGCCCTTGGCATTGCCGGTCACCTTGAAGTCCATATCCCCCAGATGATCTTCATCGCCAAGAATGTCGGAAAGAATCAGAAAATCATCGCCTTCCTTCACCAGACCCATGGCGATGCCGGCCACCATATCCTGCACAGGGACCCCGGCATCCATGAGAGACAAGCACGCGCCGCACACACTGGCCATGGAACTGCTGCCGTTGGATTCCAACACTTCGCAGACCACGCGAATGGTGTAGGGAAAAGAGCCGTTGGATGGCAGAATAGGTTTGACGGCGCGTTCCGCCAAAGCGCCGTGGCCGATTTCCCGTCGGCCGGGCCCGCGCAAGGGCCGCACTTCACCCACCGAATAAGGCGGAAAATTGTAGTGCAGCATGAAGGACTTGAAGGATTCTCCAGTGAGGGCTTCAATCTTTTGCTCATCGCTAGAGGAACCCAGAGTGGTCACGGCCAGCACCTGGGTTTCGCCGCGCCGAAACAGGGCGGAGCCGTGGGTGCGAGGCAGAAGGCCTACCTCGATGCTGATGGGGCGGATCTCATCAAAGGCCCGCCCATCGATGCGGCGCCGTTCCTGCACCATCATGCGCCGCACCGTCTCCTTTTCCAGCTTTTCCAGAACACGTTCCACATCCTTTTCCGAGCCTGGAAATTTTTCCGCCATGACAGCAAGCACACCGGCACGGAGCGCTTTCTTCTTCTCCCGGCGCTGCATCTTGTCGGGGGTGGTCATGGCCTCGCGCATGCCCTGTGTGGCCGTCTGCCGCACCGCTTCTTCCAGGTCGGCGAGGATCGAAGGCTCAATGATCTCTTCCTTGGGCAGGCCGGCGATGCGTCGCAGTTCATCCTGCGCGTCCAAAATGGGTAGAATGGCCCGATGCGCTTCGGCGATGGCTTCCAGAATGTCCGCTTCGGGAACGAACTGCCCGCCGCCTTCCACCATGACCACAGCGTCGCGGCTGCCGGCCACGACAATGTTCATGTCACTTTGTTCCAGCTGAGCGGCGCTGGGATTGATGATGAAGCGGCCGTCCAAGCGCCCGATGCGCACGGCGGCCACCGGTCCCGCAAAGGGAATGGGCGAAAGATGCAGGGCCGCCGAAGCCCCCGTCAAGGCCGCCACGTCGGGTTCATTTTCCTGATCCACGGAAAGGACCGTGGCGATCACCTGGGTTTCGTAAGCAAACCCTTTGGGAAACAGGGGACGAATGGGGCGGTCGATAAGTCGGGAAGTGAGGGTTTCCTTTTCACTGGGTCTTCCGATTTCCCTTCGAAAAAAGCCGCCTGGAATGCGCCCCGCGGCGTAACTCATTTCTTGGTATTCCACCAAGAGCGGCACAAAATCGATGCCTTCGCGGAGACGGTCTTCTTTTACGGCCGCCACCATGACCACGGTGTCGCCGTAGCGCACAAAAACCGCTCCGCTGGCTTGTCGGACCGCATGGCCCGTTTCAAAGATGAGGGGACGTCCGCCCACGTCAACCTGTACCGATTTCTTCATAGATCCGTTCCTCGTCTTTCCGGGGTCGATCGGCATTCCTACTAGCGGCGCAGCCCCAAGCGCTCGATCAACGTGTGGTAGCGATCGATGTTTTTGCGTTTCAAATAATTGAGCAGCTGTCGCCTTTGACCGACCAGCTTGAGCAGACCGCGCCGAGAATGGTGGTCCTTTTTGTGGACCTTGAAATGCTCGGTCAGATAATTGATGCGTTCGCTGAGCAAAGCGATCTGGACTTCAGGTGAGCCCGTATCGCTGGGGTGAATTTTGTAAGTGTCGATGATTTCTTTTTTCCTTTCTGGGGTGAGAACCACGGGTATCCTCCTTTGTCTAGATGAGAGAGTCCGATGATTGAAAGACCTTCAGACGACGTTGGCCAGGCTGAGCCACGGGCCACCACAGGGCCAGCAGCACGTTGTTGGGACCCATGAGACGCACAGGTCCGCCGTGTCCTTCCGCAACCACCGCTTGCGAATCCAGCCAGGTTTTAGGCAGTTGTCCGTGGCGTATTCGGTTTCGAATGGCGGCATCGGTCACCACCAAAGCAGGCAGATGGGAAAGGGCCGCATGAAGCGGAATGACGTGGCGCATCCACTCCCGATCGTGGGCCATCCTTTCCAAAGCGTCCAAAGGCAGAGCGTCATGGACCGAGAACGGTCCACAGTTCGTTCGACGCAGCGCCGTGACGTGGGCGCCGCAGCCGAGGCGGCGTCCCAGGTCGGCGGCCAATTGCCGGACATAGGTCCCCTTGGAACAATGCACACGGCAGGTGATTTCGGGCCATGTGTCGTCCTGAATGTGCAAGGCATAAATCTCCACCGGCCTGGAAGGCGTCTCCATGTCCTTGCCGGCACGCGCCCATTCATAGAGACGACGTCCGTGCACCTTGACAGCGGCGTATCGCGGCACCTGCTGCAGCTGCGGTCCCACCATTCCAGCCGCCGTGTTGCGAAGACGTTCAGGGCTCACGGCGGGTCCTTCGTAGACCCGTGTGACCCGACCCGTGAAATCCAAGGTGTCTGTTTCCACACCAAGGCGCGCACGGAAGACGTAACGCTTGTCCGTGTGCGTGAGCACTTCGGCGATGCGGGTGGCTTCGCCGAGGCACAGCACCAGAAGGCCTGTGGCAAAGGGATCCAGGGTGCCCGTGTGGCCCATTTTGGAAACACCCAGGCGGCGGCGCAAAGCGTCCACCACGTCATGGGATGTCCTTCCTTCGGGCTTGTCCACCAAAAGCAAGCCGTGCACGGGAACGGAACGTGGGCGTTGCGCCGAACGCTTACGGTGATCCATGGATGTCAGCGCCGTTTCATGCATAGGTGTTGAGATACTCCCGGGCTTTCTGTGTCACGGCCGCCCGCACTTGAGCCAACATGCCTTGCGTGCGAAAGGCCGCCGCGTGTCGATGCCCGCCGCCGCCGTAACGGCGCGCAAAAGCCGCCACATCCACAGGATCCTTGGAGCGTAGGCTTACGTGCACGGTGCCGTCATCTTCCTCGCGAAACAGCGCGGCCATGAGCACCGATCGGACACTGCGCAAATGGTTGATGAAGCTTTCCGCATCAGCCCGCGAAGCTCCCGTGTCCCGAAACATAGCCCGGCTCAGCTCGGCCGTGGCGAGCCGATTTTCGGCCTCAAAGGCCACGGTCAAAAGCACCTGGGCCAGAAGACGCAACCGTTGGGGAGATCCGGAATCGTAAATTTGGCTGGCGATAAAAGCGGGCTGTGCGCCGTGCGCCACGAGATCCGTGGCCATGGCCAGCACCTTGCGGGTTGTGTTGGAAAAACGAAAAGAGCCGGTATCGGTGAGGATGCCGGTGTAGAGCTGGGTGGCGAGAGCGGGCGTGATGGGCACGCCAAGGAACACCGCCAGGTCGTAGAGCAGTTCACAGGTGCTGCTGGCCTCAGGGTTCACCCAAGCCACGGTGCCAAAGGGATCGTGTGTGACGTGATGGTCGATATTGACCAGGGTCGGAACACGGGACAGGGAATCCCCCAAGACGGTGCCGACCCGATGGAATTCGCCGCAGTCCACTAGAATCGCTGTGTCATAGTCTGCGGCGGCATTCCAGGAATGGTGAATGCGGTCGATGCCTTCCAAGTAATCGTGACCTGGAGGAGGCGGGTCTTGGCAGTAGGCATCGACGGTTTTGCCCAACAGTTGCAACATGGTGCTGAGGGCCAAAAGGGAACCCACGGCATCGCCGTCGGGGCGCACATGGGTGGCCACGGCAAAGCGTCGACCTTTGGAAATGACTTGTTCCAAGGCGGCCAATGTCTGCATCCGGTCGGTTTCTTCAAAGGAGCCTTCTTGGAGCACCGTGCGGGTCCGTTCGCTGTAAGGGTCAGGACTCTTCATGGATTCGGTGAAGCAGCCGTTCAATTTTTTCTCCGTAATCAAATGAGGCGTCAAAAAAGAACTGAATGTCCGGTACGTAGCGCAATTCCACACGCCGGCCGATTTCGCGACGGATAAAGGGTCGAGCTTTTTCCAAAGCCTGAGCCACCTGCGGGCGTTCTTTTTCGGAGCCAACAAAGCAGTAGTAGATTTTGGCATACCGAAGATCGGCACTCACCTCCACGCTGGTGACGGTCAACTTCCCCAGTCGAGGATCCCGAACGCGCCGCAGCAGAATTTCGGCGACGGTGCGCTGCAAAAGATCCGCGACACGGTCCGCTCTTTTGTATTGCATGGTCTGTCCGTCGTCCCCCTCTGGAAACATCTTCGCCCACATGACCTTGCACTTTCGAAGGCTTACAAGGTCCGGTTGGGCTGAGATCGGCATTTTCTGACCCGTTCCTAAGAGCCTGTCTAAGATTACCTGTGGTCGGAGCGGCGCAAGCCACAACGCCTTATCGCGCCTTGCGGCGCTCCGACAACCCTAAGCCGAAAGCTCGGGACCAAACCGTTGTCGGATGAGCTTCTAAAGCGGGATCAGCTCAATGTCATGGCTTTCCAGATCGGCAACGCCCATGTCGGCCATGTATTCGACCACCTTGTCCAAAATGGCGTTGAGCAGGCGGGCATCGTTGCCGATGACGGCAATGCCCAATGTGGCCCGCTGATAGCGATCCAGATCATCCACTTCGGCAATAGCAATGGGAAAGCGGTTTCGACTCCTTTCGATGAGACTCTTGACAATCTTGCGCTTTCCCTTCAGCGAGTCGTTCCCGTGCAGCCGAAAAGTGACCCGGGCCACGCCCACGTTGACCGTGGTTTCCTTCATGCGGTTCACCCACATCAGAACCCAAGCACGCGGTCAGACGCAGCCCTCAAGGCTGCGGCCGATCTTCGTGACTCGGACTGGTTTCCAGAACCGGAGCCACTTCCACCAGTTGGTAGACTTCCAACAAGTCCCCCACTTTGATGTCACTGTAGTTTTCGATGGTCAAACCACATTCAAAGCCGGCTTTGACTTCGCGCGCATCATCCTTGAAACGTTTCAAGGAGGAGATTTTGCCATCCCAGACCACCACGCCGTCCCGAAGGATCCGCACCTTGGCGTTGCGTTCCACCTTGCCGTCGGTGACATAGCAGCCCGCCACGGTACCGATACGGGAAATGTGAAAAGTCTGGCGCACTTCTGCCCGGCCCACAATCTGTTCTTGGTACTGAGGTTCCAGCAACCCCACCATGGCGTCTTTGATGTCGTCCAGGATCTGGTAGATCACATCGTAGTAGCGAATGCTCACCTTTTCCTGTTCCGCCAGGTCCTGGGCCTTGGCGTCGGCGCGCACGTTGAACGCGATGATAATGGCGTTGGAAGCCGAGGCCAGCATAATGTCGCTTTCGGAAACTGCCCCGGTGCCGGCATGGATGAGCGACACCTTCACCTCGGGCGTGGACAGTTTGAGCAAGGAATCCCGAATGGCTTCCAGGGATCCCTGAACATCGGTTTTGAGAATAACGTTGATCTCTTTGATTTGGCCGTCCCGAATCTGTTCGTAGAGCTTTTCCAGACTGACCTTGGTGGTTCTGGACAGTTCCTTTTCCCGCGCTTTCAGTTGACGGTGTTCGGCGACGAGCTTGGCCTGCTTTTCATCAACCAGCACCACGAAATCGTCGCCCGCATTGGGCACGCCGGAAAGCCCCAAGACTTCCACGGGCACTGAAGGGCCCGCCGCCGTGATTCTCTGCCCCTTGTCGTTGAACATGCTGCGCACTCGGCCCGCATAGGTGCCGCACACATAAGCGTCCCCTTCGCGCAGCGTCCCTTCCTGCACCAGAATGGTGGCCACCGGTCCCCGGCCCTTGTCCAACTTGGCTTCTATGACGCGCCCTCGAGCCGGCTTTTGGGGGTTGGCTTTGAGTTCCAGCAGCTCGGCCTGCAGCAGCACCATTTCCAGAAGATCTTCAATGCCGATCTTTTTCTTGGCGGAAATTTCCACCATGGTGACATCCCCGCCCCATTCCTCAGGCAACAGGCCGTGTTCGGACAGTTCTCTCTTGACCCGATCGGGGTGGGCATTGGGTTTGTCGATCTTGTTGATGGCTACCACGATGGGCACACCGGCCGCCTTGGCATGGTTGATGGCTTCCACGGTCTGCTGCATGACCCCGTCGTCGGCGGCCACCACTAAAATGACGATGTCCGTCACCTTGGCCCCTCGAGCCCGCATGGCTGTAAAGGCTTCATGGCCCGGTGTGTCCAGAAAGGTGATGTGGCGCCCGTCCAATTCCACGAAATAGGCGCCGATGTGCTGGGTGATGCCGCCCGCCTCTTCGTCGATGACCTTGGTGTGGCGAATGGCGTCGAGAAGAGAGGTCTTGCCGTGGTCCACATGGCCCATGACGGTGACCACGGGGGGGCGAGGCTGCAAATCTTCCGGGCGGTCTTCGGCCGTATGCAAGATCTCTTCCTCTTCAAACCCGGCCTTTTCCACCTCATAGTCGAATTCGGCGGCGACCAGTGCCGCCGCGTCAAAGTCAATGGCCTGGTTGATATTGGCCGGAAGCCCCAGAGCCAGCAGTTTCTTGATGATTTCCGTGGCTTTGACGCCCATTTGCCGGGCCAAATTGGCCACCGTGATGGCCTCATCGATGCGAATGCGTCGCTTGATGGCTTTGGGGACGGTGATCTGAGGCTTTTGCGGACCGAGGTCCTCGCGCCGAAGTCCTCCCTTGCCCCGTTCATCTTGAGCACGCAGTTCCTTCTTGGAGTACAGATCTTCGCGCCCGACGACTTCCTTTCGACCCTTGCGCAGCTTCTTTTCGGGCAGAGTGGGTTCTTCTTCCGGGCGGAGACGCTTCTTGCGCAGAGGTTCTCGACTGATTTCCTGTTCCGGAATAAAGCGCACCACCGTCGGCGGCACTTCGGGTTCCTCTTCGGGTTCCGCGGGGATGACTTCCGGCAGACTGATAATGCGCGCCGGCTCGTCTTTTCGGCGTTTCCGTCGGCGCCGCTTGCCTTTTTTCTTCTTGCCCTTCTCGTCCTCTTCTTCCCCTTCTTCCGACACGACCGCCGGTTCCTCCACGGGCTCCACGGCCACTCGGACGGGTTTAGGGCGAGAAATGATGCGCGCCGGTCGATCCACTTCCTCCACCTCTTCGGCGACGGGTTCGGCAGCCTCTTCATCCGCCAGGTCAGAGGGAAAGGGTCCCGGAACCGCTTCCTCGACAGCCTCGGGCGGCATTGTGAGTTCTTGAGCCTGCACCAGCTTGGCGGACGTCTCTTCAGGCGCGGCTTCCGCTCCCGCTGCTTCCTGAAGGGCCGGTTCTTCAGGAACCGGTTCTGCCGGTGGCACTTCGGCAACCGTCGCTGGCGCCTCTTCACGAAGGTCTTCGACCCTCGGGGCCTCAACAGCCGGGGATACCGGGAGTGTCGGCTTCTCCGCAAGGGGCTCTTCGGCCTGCGGAATTTCCACGGGCTTCACGGGCGACTTCACAGCCGTCGCCACGGGGACTTCCACGGCGGCCGGCTCTTTCACGGCCACCTCAGCCTCTTTTTCCAGAATCTCGGGCGATGCCTCCGCCCCAGCCACTTCGACCTCTGCAGGCTCCTCGACCTCCATCTTTTTGCGCCGTCGAATCACCTGTCGGCCGATCCGTTTTTCCTCCACCTGTTTGGTCCCGTTCCCTTGCAGGTGTTCACGGATTTTGGCAATGGCCGATTCGCTCAAGGTGCTCATGTGGTTTTTTACGACGATCCCCATTTTGAGGATCTTGTCGAGGAGCTCCTTGCTATTCATATCCAACTCTTTGGCTAGTTCGTGCACCCTCATGCGTGCCATGGAAAAAAACCCCCTAGAAATCTTCAACAGCCGTGTCCCCGGACGCAGGCCGCGGACGTGTTGTGGTCTTATGCACACATAGCGATGGATCCTCCGTGTTTTTGCAGCCTGTCAACTCCGTGTGCAGGTGAAGCGTTTGCCGCAGCAAGGAGGGGGACAGGCCCTGAAGCCGGCCTCGAAAGGCTCGTGAGAGCCCTTTGCATGTGCTGACGCCGTCCAGACACGTTGGGCAGACGTACGCACCGCGTCCCGACAGGCGCTGCCGAAGGTCAGGAATCACCAGGCGGTGTCCATTCAGCACGAGCCGCACCAGGTCCTTCTTCGGGCGCTTGGTCCGGCACACCACACAAGTTCGATAAGGAGTGTGCCCTCGGCGTTGCATTCTTATTCCACCGATTTTGCCTGCTCCTCGGGTTCCGGCTCTTCCACTTTCCCCTCGTCCTCGGCATGGTTTTCGGCCTCATCCTCGTTCGTCTCGTCGGCTTCCAATTCCTGGCTGGTTTCCAGCAAGGTTTGCGCCTGAGCCTGCATGGCTTCCAGAGCCGACATGGAAAGGCCGGTCAAAGACTCCAACTCCTCCGTATCCGCCTCACAAAAGTCTCTCAAGGACGTGATGCCCGCTTCATACAGCTTGTCGGCCATCTCCTCGGAGAGGTTGTCGATATGCAGCAAAGCCTGGTAGCCGGCTTGTTTTTGCCGTTCGTAGCGGGATTCACTTTTCACGTCGATGTGCCAGCCCGTGATGCGCGATGCCAACCGCACATTTTGGCCCCGGCGGCCGATGGCCAAAGACAGCTGATCGTCAGGCACAATGACTTCCATGCTGCGATTCGTCTGGTCAATGATGACCTTGGTGATGATGGCCGGGGCCAAGGCATTGACCACGAACTTGGCCGGATCCATGTTCCAGGGCACGATGTCGATTTTTTCGCCACGCAGCTCCTGCACCACCGCCTGGACTCTGGATCCCTTCATGCCGACGCAGGCGCCTACGGGATCCACGTCCGGGTCCTTGGACACCACGGCGATTTTGGCCCGGGATCCGGGCTCGCGGGCCGCGGCCAAAATGCTCACCGTTCCGTCACTCACCTCAGGCACCTCGATACGAAAAAGCTGAATCAGGAAGTCCGGATGGGTGCGGCTCAACACAATCTGCGGGCCTTTGCTGATCTTCTTGACATCCAAAATGTAGGCTCGAATGCGATCTCCCTGGCGATACACCTCCCGAGGAATCTGTTCCTTGACTGGAAGAATGGCTTCGGCGCGGCCCAAGTTGACGATGATGCCGGAACGGTCCACCTTCTGGACGATGCCTGTAATGATTTCGCGCTTACGGTCCTTGTACTCCTCGTAGGTGGCTTCTCTTTCGGCATCCTTCATTTTTTGGATGATCACCTGCTTGGCGGATTGGGCGGCAATGCGGCCCAGGGTGTCCGTGTCCATGCGAATGCCCAGTTCATCACCGATTTCCGATTCCGGGTCCAGGTCTCGAGCCTGCTCGAGGGAGATCTGCTTTTCCGGGTCCTCCACCTCTTCCACCACTTCCTTAAACGTAAAGGCTTCCATCTCGCCGAATTCGTCGTTGTACGAGACCTCCACATCGATTTTGGACCCGTATCGCTTCTTGATGGCCGACTTCACCGCTTCGACCAAGGTGTCAATCAACACGGCGCGGTCGATCCCTTTTTCTCGACTGACTTGATCGATCAACCGCTTCAATTCACTGGCCATAACGCCCCTTCTCCTCCTGTGCCCAACTTTGGTCCTGAAACCGGCCTTGCATCCTGGGTCTGGTTCAATCGTAATGCCTTGACTTTGGGGGCCCCTCAAGCGATTCGAAATAGCGCAGACGAGCCCGATCCACAGCGTCTAAAGGAATGTCGTAGGGCGTACCGTCGCATACCACACGGATGCCTTCCGGGTGGGCCGCCACCAGAGTGCCTTTAAAGTTCTTGCGAGTCCCGATGGGAAGTCGCGTGCGCACGGTAACCACTTTGCCGATCTGACGTTGGAAATGCTCCCAGCGTCGAAGAGGCCGGTCCAGCCCCGGGGAGGACACCTCCAGATGGTACGGCCCCTGAATGGGATCCTCCACGTCCAAGAGGTCACTCACAATGCGGCTGACCGCCGCGCAATCTTCCACACTGACCCCGCCGTCACGATCCACAAAAAGGCGCAGCACCCAGCCTTGACTTTCCCTGCGGTACTCCACCTCCACCAGCTCCATCCCTTCCGCCGTGATCAGCGGCGTGGTGAGATCCCAGATTTTTTGCACGACCTCTCGGGTCGCCTCTTCGTTTCCGCTCATCGCAAAGTGCCTGATGCAAAAAAAAAGTGGGCATTCAGCCCACTCCCATTAGTAGAGCAATGATCACAGAAAATCCGGCTTCAGTGCCGTGAAGTGCGACGTTCACAAAAGACCGTGTTGAACATTGTCATCCACTAATCGAAGTCGGCGTCCCCCGAAAACACCGCTCCCGCCACCTCAAAAAGGGAAGCCCTTTCGCTCCAAGAAAGGGTGAGCTCTTTGTCGCGTGGAGCGGGCAACGGGATTCGAACCCGCGACCCCAAGCTTGGGAAGCTCGTGCTCTACCAACTGAGCTATGCCCGCTCTCGTGCCACAACGGGGCCATCCTAGAAAGTTCCCCCCGACAAGTCAAGCCCAATGTCGTGAAGCCTCTCTTGCGGGGGCAAGGAGGGAGGCGAATCAAAAAAATTTTAACCTTTTTACGCGTTTTGGCCCTACCCATCCCGCTTCCGGCACCTGTTGCAGCCCTATGGGCGCATCTTCTCTTTAATGCCAGGACCGGTTACCTCTTAAAAAAGTGTCCGAGAATGGTTTCCGGGCTGGTTTTCGCTTCATTCAGTAGGAGCCCGCTCATTCCGCAGGAGCGCCGCAAGGCGCGATCAGGTGTTGCGGTTCGCGCGGCTCCTACGGAACGTGTTCTCGGACAGGCTCCCCTTAGGACGTGGAACAGTAAAAGTTTTCTCGGCACAAGCCTGGGGGTCAAGGGACCGGATGGTCCTTTGGACTGAAAGGCTGGTAGGCTTTCGTAACCGGGGGAGAGGTCAAGCCATGGAGCATGGCTTTTACGAAATCATCGATCACACGGCGGATGTGGGGCTCCGCGTGCATGGGCGGCATCCGGCGCACGTTTTTGAAAAGGCCGCTCTGGGATTCTACGACCTCATGGTGTCTTTGACGGCCATTGAAGCCTTCCAGGTTCGCCATGTGCGCGTGGAGGCCGAGACCTTGGATGAGCTTTTGGTGCACTGGTTGTCCGAACTGCTCTATCTCTTTGACGTAGAAGGGTTTCTGGGCAGGAAAGTGGACGTGGTGTTGGAGCCTCAATGGCGCTTGGAAGCGAACGTGCACGGTGAAGTCTTTGATCCGCAGCGCCATGAACTGAAGCTGCTCTACAAGGCCGTGACATACCACAAAGCTTCCGTGGAGTTTTGCGACGGGTCCTGGACGGCCCAAGTCATTTTGGACATTTGAGACCTGCCTGGGCGCATAGGGCTCAGGCAAGCACGGAGGTTTGGCCATGAGCGCCAAGGATCATCTTTCGTTGGAAAAATTAGACAATTGGCGCTGGAAAATTCCTCGCACTGGCGCCATGCGCACGGACGGCATCATCTATGCGGCCGAAAAAATGCTGCACGCCATTCGCCAAGATCAGGCCATGGATCAGGTGGCCAATGTGGCCTGTCTGCCGGGCATCGTGGGCTATTCCATGGCCATGCCGGACATTCACTGGGGTTACGGCTTTCCCATCGGGGGTGTGGCCGCCTTTTCCATGGAAGAAGGTATTGTGTCTCCGGGTGGCGTGGGCTACGACATCAATTGCGGTGTGCGCCTCATGACCACCCATTTGAAGGCCAGGGAGCTGGGTACGGAAAAGATCCGCGATCTAGTCACGGCTCTGTTTCGTAACATTCCCTCGGGCGTGGGTTCGTCCCGTAAGGATTTCAGACTCAGTGAAGCCGAACTGGACCGTGTGCTCCTCAAGGGGGCTCAGTGGGCGGTTTCCATAGGGTTCGGTGAAGCCGCCGACCTGGAACGCATCGAAGAAGGGGGATGCATTTCATGGGCCGATCCTGACCAGGTGTCCGCCAAGGCCAGAGAACGAGGGCGATCCCAGCTCGGCACCTTGGGATCGGGCAATCATTTTGTGGAAATCGGCGTTGTGGAGGAGATCTACGAGGATAAGACGGCGGAGGTCTTCGGGTTGTTTCAAGGACAACTGACGGTTTTTGTGCACACGGGTTCTCGAGGTCTGGGCCATCAGGTGTGTGACGACTTTATCCGCGTCCTGCTCAAGAGCACGCAAAAGTATGGTATCGACCTTCCAGATAAACAGCTGTGCTGTGCTCCGGTTTCCTCTTCGGAAGGCCAAAGCTATTTGGGCGCCATGGGTGCGGCGGCCAATTTCGCCTTTGCCAATCGACAGATGATCAGCCATTGGGTGCGGGAAACCTTTGAACAGTTCTTCGGGCAATCTTCGGAACGTCTAGGGCTGAGCCTCCTCTATGACGTGTGCCACAATATGGCCAAGATCGAGGAACACGAGTGGCAAGGGCGGCGCCGTAAACTCTGCGTGCACCGCAAAGGAGCCACACGAGCCTTTGCGGCGGGGCATGAAGCCGTTCCGGCCGCCTACCGGTCCGTGGGACAGCCTGTGCTGATTCCCGGGGATATGGGGCGCTACAGCTACGTGCTGGTGGGAACGGATCGAGCGATGCAGGACACCTTTGGCAGCACATGCCACGGTGCGGGCCGAGTGCTCAGCCGTCACCAGGCGGTGAAGAGCGCCAAAGGCCGAAGCATTTTCAAAGAAATGGAAGAGCGAGGCGTTTTCGTGCTGGGCGCCAGCAAGGCCACGCTCGTGGAAGAGATGCCTGAAGCGTACAAAGACGTGAGCGACGTGGTGGACGTGGTGGCCCAAGCGGGCATCAGCCGCCCCGTGGCCAAACTTAGACCCCTCGGCGTCATAAAAGGGTAAAGCGCCCGGCTGCCGGGCCTCGGCTTACAGGTCCACGTGAAGGATGCGGTAGGTGCGTTCGCCGGCGGGGGTGAGCACCGTGATTTCTTCTCCGGGGTTTCGGCCCATGAGGCCTCGGCCGACGGGGGAGTCGATGGAGAGCTTGCCGTTGCACACATCGGATTCAAAAGGACCCACCATCTGAAAATGAAAGACCTGGCCCGTATCCATGTTCATGACAGCAATGCGAGCGCCGAAGGTCACACGCCGGGCAAGAAATTTGCCTCCCACAACGATTTCACAACGGGCGATTTTGGCCTGCAGGTCGTCGATCTTTTTTTGCAGCACACGGTGCTGTTCACGAGCCAGAAGGTATTGCTGGTTGTCGATCTTAATGCCATAGAGGCGGGCTTCCTGCAATTCTTCCAGCACCCGCGGCCGAACCACACGCCGCAGATAAACCAACTGGGCGTAGAGATTTCGAAAACCTTGGCGTGTGATAGGAATCTTTTCCATCAGTTTCTTTTCCGGTCCTTTTAGCCCAACTTGAACGGGGCGCGCGTGCCTTAGAAGCCTGTCCGAGACCCCATTTCTTACAGCTTGAGGTCTAGTAATTTCAATGACTCACAAGGCTGCATTTAAGCAAAATCTGCATTCTTCGACGGCCTCCTTGGGAGCGCATTTAAGAAGGGTTTCAGCATGCGCTTTCGGCTCGATGTTGTCGGATTGCCGCATGGCGCGATAAAGCATTCCGGCGGACGCCGCTTGGACGAAGGGTGTTTTCGCACAGGCTCCTTGGGGTCTTCATCATGCGCATCCTGCAGGGCCGGAGGTCAGCCCGCGCTGTGGGACAAAGCCAAGGCGCCGCAAGCCCTCAAGCTTTCGTAAAGACAAAGAGCGATCACGGTCTTGCCGTCCGTGATGGTGCCTTCGTGAATGCCGCGCCTCACCTGGTCCACCGAAAGAATTTCCACCCGGGAAATTTCATCCTCATCGCCGCAGGCCCGTTCCCGACTCAGGCCTGAGGCCGCAAAAATGACGATGACTTCGTCCGAATACCCGATGGCCGGATGATATCGAAAAATGGGCACCAGAGTGGAAGCCCGATAGCCCGTCTCTTCCAAAAGTTCGCGCCGAGCGCCGTCTTCCGCGGATTCTCCCGTATCCAGCTTTCCCGCTGGAATCTCCAACGTTTCTCGACCGACGGCGTAACGCCACTGGCGCACCATGAGCACCTGCGTGCAATGGGAATCGACAAAGGCCAAAACCGCGGCCGCTTCGGGATGTTCCATGCGAATCCGTTCCGTAATTTTTCCCGTACGCAGTCGCACCGCGTCCAAATGGGCACTGAAATGATTCGCATGAATGCTAGCCAATGTGCGAAGGCGTTCTTCCATGGCAACACCAGACTCCACCGTTCAAGGTTTTCCGCGCCGACCGCTCTGCGCTCCTTTCATTAAAACAGCCCACACCCGTTTGGAAAGCTTTTTGTGCCCCAATGATTTCGTCCCTTCGACGCACAACGTGGAGGCAGATCTTGTGAAGAAATTCATTGACAGGGACCAAAGAGTGCCCCACAGTTGTGCACCCTAACGGTTCCCGTGGCGATGGCGGCGGATGATCAATGTGCGGAAGTTCCAAAGATCGAGAAAGCGGGTAGGGGTTCCATGAGGCGTCCAGCGGTTTTCCAAAACCCTTCCAAAAACTTGAGTCCTTTCGAGGTTGCCCGAATTCAGGAAATTCTTGATCGGTACCGTGGCACGAAAGGGGCGTTACTTCCTTTGCTGAGCGAGGTGCAGGCGGCGTGCGGCCAATGGCTTCCGGCCAATGTGCTGGCCTGGATTGCCGACGAAATGGACGTTCACCTGAGTTACCTTTATGGCATCGCCACCTTTTACACCGTGCTGGCTTTGGAACCTCGAGGAAGGTTCATCGTTCGCGTGTGTGAATCTCCGGCCTGCCACATTCTGGGAAAGGACACAGTGCTGGAAGCGCTGTGCGCGGAACTGGGCGTGGCAGAGGGCCAGACCACACCCGACGGCCTGTTCACCCTTGAGCTTTCTTCATGTCTCGGCGTGTGCGAAGTGGCTCCGGCCATGCAGATCAACGAAGTGGTGTACGGAAACCTGACGCGGGAAAAGATTCAAGAAGTCATCGAGCGGTATCGGCGCGGCGATGTGGTGGATTACCGCACCTTGCCGGGTTCAGGAGGGCGGGTGCGCACGGGTTGGGAGATTCACCGAAGGGCCCTGCTGCTGCACGGGGTTGGGGACATTAACCCGGAAAGCCTTGACGACTATCTGGCCATCGGAGGCTATGAGGCCTTGCGCAAGGTGGTTTTGGGAATGACCCCGGAACAGGTGGTGGAAGAGGTCAAGGAATCCGGGCTTCGGGGCCGCGGCGGCGCCGGGTTTCCCACGGGAATGAAGTGGTCCTTTACGCTGCCTTTGAAGGCGCCGGAAAAGTACATCATCTGCAATGCCGACGAAGGCGAACCCGGCACCTTCAAAGACCGTTACATCATGGAAGGAAACCCTCACCGGCTGTTGGAAGGTTTGATCATTGCCGGTTATGCCATAGGGGCCTGCAAGGGCTTCGTTTACGTTCGGGGCGAATACGCCCTGTCCATGCACCGGCTGCGCCTGGCGGTGGAACAGGCGCGGGAACGCGGTTTTCTTGGGGAACGCATCTTGGGGACGTCGTTTTCCTTTGATGTGGAGATTCGATCCGGCGCGGGGGCCTATGTCTGCGGTGAAGAAACGGCGTTGATCGAATCCATTGAGGGGCTTCGAGGCAATCCGCGTGTCAAGCCGCCCTTTCCGGGGGTTCGAGGACTATGGGCCATGCCCACAGTGGTCAACAATGTGGAAACCTTGGCCAATGTGCCGGCCATTATCAAGAACGGCGCCGCCTGGTACCGGTCCTTTGGTACCGAAGATTCGCCCGGTGTTAAGCTCTACCAGATCTGCGGGCATGTGAATGCGCCGCAGATCGTGGAAGCGCCGTTGGGGCTCACGTTGCGAGAACTCATCGAAGTCTACGGCGGCGGCATGAAGGACGGGATTCCTTTCAAGATGTGTCCGACCGGTGGGGCTTCCTTTGGCTTTTTTACGGCGGAACAGTTGGATACAGTCATGGACTACGCGTCCATGCAAAAAAGGGCGGTGCCTTGGGTTCCGGCACCATGCTGGTCATGAACGAAAAGACCTGTGTGGTGGATGTGGTTCGCAATATCATGCACTTTTTTCAGCATGAATCCTGCGGTTTTTGCACGCCGTGCCGTCGGGGCACGCGCGTGCTTTACGAAACCCTTTGCCGCATCGCGCAAGGGGAAGGGCGGGAAAGCGATCTGCCCAAGATGATCGACCTGGCCCAGACCATGTCGGCCACGGCCAACTGTGCCTTGGCCACGTCTCCCATCTTTTTTATCCGCACCACCATCGAAAGGCTCAAAGACGAATACCTGCCCACATTGTCGAGAAGAAATGCCCTTTAGGGGTGTGTCGCGCATGAGGCGTTGGGGCGCGGCGTGTGAGGAGGCCGGTTCATGACGGTGATGTATCTTCCGGTGTTGCTTTATCTTGTGATCACCATGGCTGTGGTGGGCGCCATCATCTTTCTGTCGATGCGCATCGGCACCCGCAAGGCCACGCGGGAAAAGATGCTGCCTTACGAGTGTGGTATGGATCCCATCGGCACTTTGGAAATCCATTTTCCCGTGAAGTTCTATGTGTTGGCCATGATCTTTATCATCTTTGACATTGAAACCGTGTTCCTCTACCCGTGGGGCGTGATTTTTCGGGACCTGGGGTGGTTTGGATTCGTGGAAATGCTTGTCTTCACGGTGGTTCTCCTGATCGGCCTTGTCTATCTGTACCGAAAGGGGGCTTTGGAATGGGATTAGAGCAGCAGATCCGAAGCCGGATTCTCACCTCCACCCTGGAAAAGTTCGTCAACTGGGCCCGCAAGTCCTCCGTATGGCCGGCTACTTTCGGCTTGGCCTGTTGTGCCATCGAAATGATTTGTACGGCTGCCAATCGCTTTGACATTGCGCGTTTCGGCATGGAGGCCTTTCGGGCGTCCCCCAGGCAGGCGGATCTGATGATCGTGGCGGGGACGGTCACCAAGAAGATGGTGCCCGCGGTGGTGCGCATTTACGAGCAGATGCCGGAGCCCAAATGGGTTATCGCCATGGGAGCCTGCGCTTGTTCGGGAGGCATCTTTCGAAGCTACGCCGTGGTGCAGGGCATCGACCGGTACCTTCCCGTGGACGTTTACGTTCCCGGATGCCCGCCCAGGCCGGAAGCGCTCCTGTACGGCATTTTGAAACTCCATGACAAGATTCTTAAGGATCCCTTCCTTACACGCAAACAAGGGCCCGTGGTGGTGGATCCTGCGGCGGCGCAGGCTTCTCGGGAGGTGCGGGAGTGAGCGGTGAAGGGCTGTCCAAGACGTATGTGGAAGAGGTGATGGAGGGGTTGCCGGGGCACGCTGTGCAAGGGCGGGCGTGCTTTCGGGATCAGTGGGCCGTGGACGTGCGGTCTGAAGATCTGCTCGAGGTCATGGCCGAACTTCGAGACCGGTGGGGTTTTCGGTACTTGATCGACGTGACCGCAGTGGACTTTTATCCCCAAAAGCCGCGCTTTCAAGTGGTCTATCATCTGTGGTGCCATGCGCATCAGGCCCTGCTTCGCGTCAAGACATGGGTCGAGACGGATACCCCCAGTGTGCCGTCGGTGACGGTGCTGTGGACCACCGCGGATTGGCACGAACGGGAATGCTATGACCTCTTTGGCATTCATTTTACGGGCCATCCGAATCTTCGAAGAATTCTGCTTCCCGAGGCGTGGGAAGGTCATCCGTTGCGAAAAAACTATTCCACCGAGGGTCCTGACTGGGATCTGGACTAGGATTGGACCATGAGTGAGCTGAGCGAGCGCTTGATCCTCAATGTGGGGCCTCAGCATCCCAGCACCCATGGGGTGTTGCGCGTGGTGGCGGAATTGGAAGGGGAGGTCATCGTGCGGTGCACGCCGGACATTGGGTATCTGCACCGCGGCATCGAGAAGCTGATGGAATCCAAGACCTACCACCAATGCCTGCCCTTGACCGACCGGATCGACTACCTGGCCGGATCGGCCAACAATCTGGGATTCGTGCTGGCGGTGGAAAAGCTTTTGGGCATCGAAGTTCCGCCGCGAGCTAGGTATCTGCGCGTCATTATGGCGGAAATGACTCGAATTTCCAGCCATCTGTTTTGGCTCGCCACCCATACCCATGACCTGGGGGCCATGACCCCGATCTTTTACACGTTTCGAGAGCGGGAGCAGCTCATGGATCTCTTTGAAGCCGTGGCTGGAGGCCGACTGTTTCCCTGCTATTTTCGCATCGGCGGCGTAGCTCGGGATGTTCCCGATGGTTGGACGCAGGGCGTTCGGGAATTTTGCCGCACGTTTCCCGAAAAGATGAAGGACTATGAAGCCCTTTTGACAAAGAACCCTATCTGGATCAAGCGCACACGAGGCGTCGGGGTTCTGACGGTGGATGAAGTCTTGGACTACGGCTTGAGCGGTCCGGTGGCGAGGGGTTCCGGCATTGCCTGGGATGTGCGTCGCGCGGACCCGTACTGCGGGTATGATGAATTCGATTTCGTGGTTCCCGTGGGAGAAAACGGCGATACGTACGATCGATACCTGGTGCGTCTGGAAGAGATGCGCCAGAGTGTCAAGCCTTGGACCGCCTGCCTTCCGGGGACATTGCCGTTAATGATGCCACCATTGCGTATCCCCCCAAAAAGGACGTGTACACGAAAATCGAATCCCTCATTCAGCACTTTCTGCTGGTGGTGGAAGGCATTCGACCGCCAAAGGGGGAGGTGTTTCATCACACGGGAGCGCCCAAGGGAGAACTCGGATTTTACATCGTCAACGACGGCTCCTCTCGACCCTTTCGCGTGAAGGTGCGCACCCCCAGTTTCGTCAATTTGCAGGTGCTGAGCAAAATGGCTGAAGGCAGGCTTCTCGCGGATCTCATCGCCTTGATCGGCACCATTGATATCGTGCTTGCGGACGTGGATCGATAGCGATGATCACAGTGACTATCAACGGCAAAGCCTTGGAAGCCCAACCGGGCATAACCATCATGGACGTGGCGGACAGGCACGGCATTTACATTCCCAGGCTGTGCTATCATAAGGCGTTGAGTCCCATCGGGGCGTGTCGCATCTGTGTGGTGGAGGTCAAGCCAGGGCCCCCACGACCCGTGCCCGCCTGCATGACGCCCGTCACCGACAAGATGGAAGTGACCACGGAATCGGAACAGCTCGCCCACTACCGTCGTGAGCTTCTGCAACTGCTGCTCATCAATCACCCTCTGGACTGTCCGATCTGCGATAAGGGGGGGCGAATGTGAACTGCAAAATCTGACGCAATATTTAAAAATCCAAGACCAGCCCTACACGGCGGCACGGTTGACGCCCCGCTACGACAGCCAATCACCCCTCATCGAACGGTATCCCGACCGGTGCGTCAATTGTGAACGGTGCGTCCGCGTATGCCGGGATCGTGTGGGGGCGGCGGCCCTCTATTTCGACAACCGAGGTTACCGCACGGCGGTGACGGCCGGAGGCGCAGTCATGGACTGCGAATTTTGCGGTTCCTGTATCGCCGTGTGCCCGGTGGGGGCCATTATCGACAAGACTTTTAAGTACAGCGCTCGAGCCTGGCAGCTGGACAAAGACATGGCGGTTTGTCCTTACTGCGGCGGCGGTTGCCGTCTGGTGCTCAACACGAAAAAGGGCCGCCTCAAAAGGGTCACCAGTTCCTTTGAGAAATCGGTCAATGCCGGAATTCTTTGCACCCGCGGTCGGTTCGGGTTGAACATTGTCCAGGAAGAGACGCGGCTCAAGGAACCGCTCCTTCGCAAAGGCGGGCGGCTTGTGGCGGTGTCCTGGAATGAGGCTCTGGATTATGCGGCCGAACAGCTTCGGCACCTTCGCGCTCAATTCGGTCCAAAGGCCTTTGCTGGCATAGGGTCGCCTCGAGCCAGCAACGAAAGCAACTATGTGTTTCAGAAATTTTGCCGAGCGGTGTTGGGGACGCCCCACGTGGACGCCTCCCACCGCTTTGGACCACCAAAGAATGCTGAAAGCGCTGGTGGATGTGTTGGGCCGTCCCAAGGTGACTTACGCCAACGGAGAGGAGAGCGCGCCTCGAATCATTCGCGGTGTTTCCGGATTTCAACTGGCCCTGGGCACCTACGACGACCTGGAAAAGGCCGACACGGTTCTGGTGGTGGGCTCCGATGTGAAAAAGGAGATGCCGACCCTGGTCTGGCGGGTCAATGCCGCCCAGAAAGACAAAAGGCTTCGAAACCTGCTCATCACCAGCACGCGACGGACTCGATTTCGTTCCGCAGCCCAGTGGAACGCTTTTTGTCGCCCCGGAAGTCCGGGCTTTGTCGTGTTGGGAATCCTCAAGTTCCTACTGGAACAAAACGATCCACGGCTTCGTGGGCTGGGCGATTTTCGGCGCGAAGAAGTGTTGAGAAAACGGCTGGACGCCACGCCGTGGAGCCTCGTGGAGAAGGCCACGGGTTTGCAGCGCCGCGACCTGGCCTACGCGGCCCAAAACCTTTTGGACGCGGAAAGACCGTCGCTCATTGTGGGCTATGACCTGGCCGGTCTTGTAGACGGCTACGGGTCCATGTGTTACGTCGCGGACATGCTGTTGGTGCTCAGCAAGAAACTGCGGTTGCATCTCACGGCCGAAAAAGCCAACACGCAAGGCTGTTCGGACATGGGCGTGAGTCCCTTTTGGCTGCCGGGCTACGTGCCTTTGGACGGGGCTGAGGCGCTGGAGCAGTTCTGGGGCGCTTCGATTCCTAAGGAAACAGGTTTGCCTTTGGATCGCCTGCTGCACGCGGCGGCCGAAGGAGGTCCCGACGCCCCCAAGGCCCTGCTTCTGATGGGCAGCAACCTTTTGGGCACGCACTATGCGCGGCCCGTGGTGGAAAAAGCCTTGGAAAACGTCGCCTTTGTCATGAGCCAGGAAGTGTTCCTCAACGAAACGGCGGCTCGAGCCCATGTGGTCTTTCCGGTCAAAACGGCGGTGGAAAGCGAAGGCACATGGACCAGCGGGGAACTGAGAGTGCAGCGGCAGCGGGCCCGCGCCTTCGTGGACGGACCGTGGGATGATTGGAAAATTCATCAGGAGATTTCCCGACGGTTGGGAATGGATTTCAGCTACGCCTCGGCGGCGGATGTATTTCGGGAAATATGTGCGGTCTTTCCGCACTATGACCAGTATCCGTTTTCCGAGATTCCCGAGGAAGGGTACTGGTGGAACCGTATGTATCGAGCCAAGTACGGTTCGGCAAGCTGGCGCCGCGTGCTGGATCCGACGTTGGGCGCCGTTATTCCGTGGCTGGAATTTCCGCCGCAGCCTTCGGACAGTTACCCCCTGCTGCTGATGGTGAGCCGGTCGCTGTTTCAGTCCGGAACCTACGGCCGCTACGGCACGGGGGCGAGAACATTGGAGCCGGAAGGGGGCGTGTGGCTGTGTCCCACGGATGCCGAAAAGTTGGGGATTCACGACGGAGATACAGTTTTGTTGTCCACGCCACATGGGACGATGGAAGCTCCGGTGGGTATCGATCGGCGGGTGCCTCAAGGGGTGGTGCAGGCAGCGACCCACTATGAAAACCTGCCTCTTGGCCGTCTCACCGACGGTGGCCTTCTCACTCCCGTGCGTGTGGAAAACCTCAGTTCCAAGACCCACTGAAAGGCGACGCACTATGGATTGGATTGTTTACGGTGTTCTCACCCTGGCCAAGACAGCGCTTGTGCTTTTTGTCCTGTTGACGGCCGTGGCCTATGCAACGCTCATGGAACGCAAGGTTCTTGGGTTCATGCAACTGCGACTGGGCCCAAACCGCGTGGGACCCTGGGGGCTGCTGCAACCCTTAGCGGATGGCGTCAAGCTTTTCTTTTAGGAAGACATCGATCTTCCCGTTTCCGAACCTCGTCTGTATTCCCTCGCGCCGTGGGTGACGGCCGTGGCGGCGCTCACCCCCTTTGTGGCCATTCCTTTTGCCGACACACTCTTTCCCGAAACCGTCACGGTCCTTGGGCATACCGTGGACCTCACCGCCCACAGTGTGCATCGAGGCGTCATTGCTGATCTTCCGGGAGCGGTCCTCTTTATCCTGGCCATTTCCTCTCTTTCCATCTACGGCGTGGTCCTAGGAGGCTGGGCTTCGGATAACCGGTATTCCCTGTTGGGCGGCATTCGCGTCACGGCCCAAATGATCAGTTACGAACTGGCCCTCGGCATGGCCGTCGTGGGGGTGCTCATGGTGGCCGGGTCCATGCGGCTCACGGAAATCGTCGAAGCTCAGAGCCGGCTGCCCTTTGTGGTCTATCAGCCTTTGGGTTTTGTGCTGTTCCTGATCGCTGCTTTTGCTGAAGCCTGTCGCACGCCTTTTGACCTCATCGAATGCGAAAACGAACTGGTGGCCGACTACCACACAGAATACAGCTCCATGCGATTCACCTTGTTTCAGTTGGCCGAATACGCGCACATCATCACGGGAGTGCCGTGGCGGTGACCTTGTACCTGGGCGGATGGCAAGGGCCCTGGCTCCCTTCAGGGGCCTGGTTCCTGCTAAAGACTGCCGCCTTGGTCTTTTTCTTTATCTGGGTACGAGCCACGTACCCGCGTGTGCGCTTTGATCAGCTCATGAGCTTCGGGTGGAAGGTGCTGCTTCCGTTGGCTCTGGCCAACATCGTGGTGACGGGATGTTTTGTGTTGGTGTGGGGTGGATGAGAGGGATTTCAAGGAGAACACATGCTGGGACCCCTTGTGAAAGGGCTTGCCAAGACTTTTGAACAGCTTTTCCGCAAGCCCATCACCATCGAATATTCGGAAAAGAAGCGGGAAGTGTCCGACCGATTTCGGGGACATCCCAGGCTGTTGCGGGACGAAAACGGCCTCATCAAGTGTGTGGCCTGTCATCTGTGTGAAACGGTCTGCCCATCCAAAGCCATTGCCATTGAACCGGAAGCCGGGGAGACCATGCACGAGAAAAGGCCGCGCCGGTTCGTGGTGGATCTGGCGCGGCGCATCTTTTGCGGCTTTTGCCAGGAAGCCTGTCCTAAGGGGGCCATTATGCTGAACCGAAAATACGAACTGGCGCAATATGACAAGGCCGCCTTGGTCTATGACAAGGAAAAGCTCCTTCAAGACTAGGATGTGGTGAGGACCGTTCCATGGAACTTGTGTTGTTTGTGGCCTTTTCCCTGATCACTTTGCTGAGCGCCGCCGCCGTGGTGCTGCATCCGCACCCTGTGAAGAGCGCCCTGTTTCTCATTGTGTCTTTTTTTGCCATGGGCGGTCTGTATCTGCTTTTACAGGCGGAATTCATTGCCTTGATGCAGGTTCTGGTCTACGCCGGCGCTGTCATGGTGCTTTTTTTGTTCGTCATCATGCTGCTCAATTTGAAGCCCCGAGGGGAGGACCGCTCCTCTTTCAAAAAACGCCTGAGCTGGGCTGTGCCGCTCCTATTGATTTTCCTGGGAGCGGTTTTGACGGTCATGACCAGTCCAGTGGCGCGGCTGGGGCCTGCGGCGGGCCAAGACGCATCATGGGTGGCCGGCCAGGGAGGCAATGTGCGCGCCGTGGGCCGAATGCTTTTCACCTCGGCCTTTCTTCCCTTTGAAGTGACTTCCATTGCGCTCTTGGTGGCCGTGGTGGGCGTCATCGTGCTGGCCAAAAAGGAACGCAAATAGCTGAGGATCCATCAAGGCGTGTGGAGGGCGACAAGGATGCCTGAGGAGCTTGTTCCATAATGGTTTGGCCGCGTCCTTTCGGCTTGAAGCTGTTGGAGCGCCGCAAGGCGCGATAAGGCATCGCGGTTTGCGCCGTTCCTATTGAAGCTGTTCGTGGACAGCCTCTGTTGGCAACGGCATTTTCGGACGAGGTCCTAGATTTAAGTTCGAAAGGGGAAAAGGTAGGGCATGGCGGTTCCTGTTGAATACTACATTTTTGTGAGTGCGTTGTTGTTTGCCCTGGGGGTGCTGGGTGTGCTGACCCGGCGCAATGCTATCGTCATTTTCATGTCCATCGAGCTCATGTTGAATGCCGCCAATTTAAGCTTTGTGGGGTTTTCCAGGGCTTTGGAAGGCCTGGACGGCCAGCTCTTCGTCTTTTTCGTCATGGTGGTGGCGGCGGCGGAAGTGACCGTGGGGTTGGCGATTATTGTCACCCTGTATCGTAACTGGAAGACTATTTTTGTGGATGACATTCGGCTTCTCAGAGGCTGATCGCAACAAAAAAGAGGTTCCTATGGAAACGGCGTGGATTATTCCGGCTTTGCCTTTTGCCAGCTTTGTAGTGAACGGATTGTGGGGACGACGCCTGCCCAAGAGGGGTGTGGGCCTTGTAGCGTGCGGTGCCATGGGGCTAGCGTTCGTGTGGGTGCTTCAACTCTTGTGGCGGCTTTTGCAGGAAGCGCCGTCCCAGAGGTCTTGGGAGCCCGTCCTTTACACGTGGATGCGTGTGGGGGAGTTTCAGGTCGATGCTTCATTTCTCATCGATCCTCTCAGCATGGTCATGATGTTGGTGGTCACGGGTGTGGGGTTTCTCATTCATGTCTATTCCATTGGTTACATGCATGACGATCCTGGGTATCCGCGCTACTTTGCTTACTTGAATCTCTTTGCTTCGGCCATGCTGCTTCTGGTTATGGCCGGCAATCTCTTGGTCATGTTTGTGGGTTGGGAAGGTGTGGGACTGTGTTCGTACCTGCTCATCGGGTTTTGGTACGAAAAGCAATCGGCCAGTGATGCCGGAAAGAAAGCCTTTATCGTCAGCCGCATCGGTGACTTCGGCTTTTTGCTTGGCATTTTTCTCACCTTTTGAACCCTTGGGTCGTTGAATTTTCGAGAAATCTTTGATGCCGCCGTAGCCAACCACGCAGCAGGCGACATGGTGCTGGTGGGCATCACGCTGCTGCTGTTTGTGGGAGCCATGGGAAAATCGGCCCAGATCCCGCTCTATGTCTGGCTTCCAGACGCCATGAAAGGTCCGACCCCTGTTTCGGCGCTCATTCATGCGGCCACCATGGTTACCGCCGGGGTGTATATGGTCGCGCGATGCAGCGTGCTCTATGCGCTGTCGCCATTTTCCATGGGCTTCGTCGCCACGGTGGGCGCTATCACGGCGGTTTTTGCGGCTTCCATCGGGTTGGTGCAAAACGACATCAAGAGAGTCCTGGCCTATTCCACGGTCAGTCAACTGGAATACATGTTCCTCGGCTGCGGCGTGGGCGCTTTTGTGGCCGGCATCTTTCACCTGGTGACCCACGCTTTTTTCAAAGCACTGCTCTTTCTTGGTGCCGGCAGCGTGATTCATGCCCTGTCCGGAGAACAAGACATGCAGGGCATGGGCGACTTACGTCGCTACCTACCGGTCACCTTTGCCGCCTGGATGATGGGCATCCTGGCCATCGCGGGCATCTTTCCCTTTGCGGGGTTTTTCAGCAAGGACGAAATTCTCTTTGAAACCTTCGTGAACGGCCACGTAGGCCTGTATATTTTGGCCCTGGGCGGAGCTGGGTTGACAGCCTTTTACATGTTTCGCCTGGTCTTTTTGACCTTTTTCGGCGAATCCCGCATGGATCCGCATGCGGCGCATCATGTTCATGAGGCTCCCAAGACCATGGCCGTTCCTTTAATGATTCTCGCCGTGTTGTCCTTGGTGGGGGGATGGATACAGGTGCCGGGCATCGAAGGAAGGCGCCTGCTGGGGCGGTTCCTGGAACCTGTCTTTCATGAAGCCGCCAGCCTTTTGGGGCACCATGGCGAGGCGCACCCTTCGCTGTGGCTCGAAGGGGCTTTCATGGCTCTGTCTGTGGCCGTGGCGTTGCTGGGCGGTTTTATCGCCTATCGATTTTACATCGCCGACCCGCAACGGCCTGTGTACATGGCACAAAGGTTTTCTCGAGCTTACCGATGGCTGTTTCACAAGTACTATGTGGATGCGTTGTATCAGGCCATGATCGTTGAGCCCCTCAAATACGCCGCCGAGACGCTGCACCAGGGGGTGGATCGGCGAACCATCGATGGGGCTGTGGACGGAACTGGAAGCCTGTTTCGGCATTTGAGCGCTCTGGTGCGCCGCATGCAAACAGGTGTGCTTCCCCACTACGCCCTGTCGGTGATGGCGGGCGCATGTCTGTTGCTTCTTTTCATCATGGCCCTCTGACGGAACATGCCTTGATAAAAGGATGGGGTGATGGAGTCTGCAACATTTCCTGTGCTTTCCACGCTCGTGTTTCTTCCTTTGGTAGGCGTGCTGGTGCTCCTTGTGGTGGATCGGGACAATGAACCGGTGCAGCGCTGGACGGCCTTGACGGTCATGGGAGCCGGTTTCGCCTTAGCCCTTGGGCTCTATGCGGGATTTGATGCGGGCAACGTGGCTTATCAGTTTGAAGAAAAGGTTCCCTGGATGCCCGGCTTGGGCATTTCCTACCACCTAGGTGTGGACGGCATCAGTTTGCTCCTGGTCATGCTTACGGCTTTTCTCGGTCCCATCTGTGTCATGGCCTGCTGGTCGGATATTCGGTATCGAATCAAGGAATTTCTGATCTGCCTTCTGCTCTTGCAAACGGGCATGCTGGGGGTCTTTGTCAGCCTGGACCTGGTGCTCTTCTACGTCTTCTGGGAAGTGATGCTCATTCCCATGGCCCTGCTCATTCTCATCTGGGGCCATCCCGCCCGCAGGATCTACGCCGCCGTCAAGTTCTTTCTTTACACCATGGCCGGATCGGTGTTCATCCTGGTGGGCATTCTTGTGCTCTATTTCCATCATGCGCGCACCACGGGCGTGTCTTCCTTTGATTGGGTCACGCTGAGCGGCTTAGATTTACCTTTTTCCCTGCAGTTGTGGTTGTTCCTTGCCTTTGGGGTGGCTTTTGCCATTAAAGTGCCCATGTTTCCTTTTCATACGTGGCTTCCTGACGCCCACACGGAAGCGCCGACGGTGGGCAGCGTGGTGCTGGCGGCCGTGTTGCTGAAAATGGGCACTTACGGGTTCTTGCGGTTCAATCTGCCGCTTTTCCCCAAAGCATCGGTGTTTTTCATGCCTCTCATGGTGGCCTTGGCTCTCGTGGGCATTATCCACGGGGCCTTCATGTGCCTTGTGCAAAGGGATTTGAAGCGTCTCATCGGCTTTTCCAGTGTCAGCCACCTGGGTTTCGTCATTTTGGGTTTGTTCAGCTTTACGCTGCATGGAATACAAGGCGGTCTGCTGCAGATGGTCAATCACGGTTTGAGCACCGGGGCTTTGTTCCTTCTTGTGGGCATGCTCTATCAGCGGCGGCACACGCGCCTGATTTCGGACTTTGGCGGTTTGTCCACGCCGGTGCCTGCCTTGACCGCCTTTTTCATGATCGCGACGTTGGCTTCCATCGGCCTGCCGGGTTTGAACGGCTTTGTGGGCGAGTTTCTCATTCTGCTGGGTACCTTTCGAGCCAAGCCTGTCTGGGCGGTGTTGGGAGCCACCGGGGTCATTCTGGCGGCCTGGTATATGTTGTGGATGTTTCAGCGCGTCTTTTTCGGCACGGTGACCCATGAGGAAAACAGGCGGCTTCAAGACCTGGTGCCCCGGGAAATCGGTGTGCTGGTGCCTGTGGTGGCCATGATGGTTTGGATCGGCGTGGCGCCGACGACTTTTTTGGAAAAATCGGAGCCCGCCGTCTCCCATGTGTTGCACAAGGTGCAGGAACGGGTCCAGACAGCTCAAGGGCGACCCGGTGTGTGGGTGACGGCCTGCGCGGCATGGGAACACATCAAAGGAAAGTGAGGCATGGTTCATGTCGGTGGTAACGCTTCTTCATGAATGTGAAGGGATCTTTCCTGCCCTGATTCTTTCCGTGACGGGCATCCTTGTGCTGCTTCTGGATGCCTTTTCCCCTTTGGGGCGTAAGGGACGACTGGGGGCCGTGGCGGTCACGGGCACCCTTTTGGCCCTTGGCCTGCTGCGCCTGGATCCTGCCGGGTCCACCTATTTTCAGGGGATGGTGGTGTGGGACCGGTTGAGTGTGTTTTTGAGCGGCGTGTTGCTGTTGGGGTCCCCGTTGGTCATTTTTCTTTCCCTGGACCAACTGCGGCGCACTGGTTTGGAATGCGGCGAATACTATGCCTTGGTGCTGTTTGCCACCACGGGCATGATCCTCATGGTCCAAGCCGCCCACTTCATGGTGCTGTTTTTGGGGCTGGAAATCTTTTCCATTGCCATCTACATCTTGGTCGGTCTCGCGCGCCATGAGAAACGCACCAACGAAGCTGCCGTCAAGTACGTGCTCCTGGGTGGGTTTGCCTCCGGCTTTCTGCTCTACGGACTGACTTTTCTTTATGGGGCCACGGGCTCTCTTTCCATGAACGCCATGGCGGCGTATTTGGGCAAGGGGCAGACGGTCTTTAATCCTTACCTCATTTTGGGATCCGCCTTGGTGTTGGTGGGTTTTGCCTTTAAATTGGCCCTCGTTCCCTTTCATCTGTGGACTCCCGACGTGTACGAAGGGGCGCCGACGCCTGTGACGGCTTATATGGCGGTGGGTGTGAAAGCGGCGGTCTTTGGTGCGCTGGTGCGCTCTTTTTGGGTGGCTCTGCCCTCGGTGCATCCCCACTGGACCATGTTCCTTTGGGCTCTGGCGGCCATCACTATGACCGTGGGCAATCTCATGGCCCTGGCTCAAGACAGCGTCAAGCGCATGTTGGCCTTTTCCAGCATCGCCCATGCAGGGTACTTGTTCATCGCCGTGGTGGCTAATTCTCAAGAAGCCTTGACCGCTCTTCTCGTCTATCTTTTGGCCTACACGGTCATGAACGTGGGGGCTTTCGGTGTCATGGTGACGGTGCAAAATCGGCAAGAAAGTGGCGAGCGATTGGAAGACTTTCGAGGTTTGGGCGGGCGGTCACCTTTTCTGGCGGCGTGCATGGCCCTTTTTCTCTTTTCCCTGGCCGGGATTCCGCCGACAGCGGGGTTTGTAGGTAAATTCATGGTCTTTTCCGCGGCCGTGCAATCCGGTTATACATGGTTGGTCATTGTGGCTGTGATCAATTCAGTGATGGCCGCCTATTATTACCTGCGCGTTGTGGTGACCATCTACAGGCCTG
>NZ_JBRAHS010000025.1:20882-38263 GCF_052743555.1 Desulfosoma sp. | reverse complement strand
GTTGGCCCACGATGTGTCGCGGCGCGTGGCCTATGAGCTGAGCGAGGTCTTTCGATGTGTACCGGCGGAGGAAGCAGCTCTGGCGGCCGTAATGGCGTGTCAGTTTCGGCGAAAAGCCAAAGGGGACGATCCGGGTTCAGTGGACTTGGCGCACCAACTCGCCACAAGGGCCACGCGCCGAAATCCGCCCTCGTTCCACGGAACCTCAACGTGGCCCCAGCCCAATCGATGGCTTAGAGACATGTTGCTGACGGCTGAGTTCTTGGCCCGTGAGGGTCGCGTGGGTGAACGAGCCGTAAAAGGGAAGGAGGTGCTATGACGGTCTTAAGCCTCACCCCGTTGGATGTTTTGATGTTGCGAGGCAACCGTTTGTTTGGCGGCGGCGTTCATGGAGGAGCGCTCATGCCCCCGTGGCCGTCGGTGATTTCCGGAGCGCTGATCTCAAGAGCCTTGGCAGACCGGAATTGGATCGGCCGCGTGACGGCGAAGCCTCAAGAAGCCGAAGAATTGATTCCACAAGCCTTGGGAGACAATTTTAGCTTACGGAGCCTGTGGGTGTGGAGTGGTCGAGACCAGAGACTCTGGTTTCCAGCACCTGCCGATGTGGTTCTCCTGAAAGGTTCGACAAGCGAGGCGTCGCTGCAGTGCATATCGCCGCGAAAGGTTCCGGAAGGCTTACTGTGCAGTTACCCTTTGGAACAATTGCCAGTGTTGGATGTGAAGGAACGCCGAAAGGCTGCTGAGTCGGTGTGGCTCGACGTGGAAGGTTGGCGAAGCCATCTCAAAGGCCAACCGCCGGAACCTTCTCAGGTGACCAGCTCGGCACAGTTCTGGAGCCTGAACCCTCGGCTCGGCATCGCTTTGGACGCTGAGACCCGCACAGTGAAAACGGGTGCCATATACACGACCGATGCCGTGAGTCTGAAAGCGGACGTGCATCTCATCGCTGTCTTTTCCGGTGAAAACATTCCGCGGGAGGGGCTCCTGCGCCTGGGGGGTGACGGACGGGCTGCAGAGGTTCGCAGTGCCGACGAGCACATCGTCATGGCCCTCAAAGATATCGGGCGTCCTGAAGCCCATTGGAAGGCGTTTCGAATGATCCTGGCCACGCCGGGCCTCTTCCCCTCAGGCTGGCTTCCTCCAGGCGTTGAGAAGGATGAGAAAGACGGGCAATTTCGACTACGGCTGCACGATTTCTCCGCCACGCTCAAGGCGGCGGCGGTGTCGCGCTATGAAACCGTTTCCGGATGGGATCTGGCGCACCAGAGACCCAAGCCGGCGCAAAAGGTCATTCCCGTGGGATCCTGCTATTGGTTTCAGGTTGAGGAGGGGAACTCAGATGTTTTGCAGCAGCTTTATGAAAAAGGTTTGTGGCCTTTGATGCCGGACGGCCGCGTTGATGTCCGCCGAAAGCGCGAGGGCTGGAACCAGGTCTGGTTTGGGGTATGGAATTGACTGAAAAGGAGTGAAGTCATGTTTATTTCAAAGAAACTCATGTTCTTATATGCCATCAGCCCAGTTCATATGGGAGCCGGGCAAGCTCTGGGGGTTATTGACAATCCGATCCAGCGGGAACGCCACACAGAGCACCCCCTTTTTGCAGGATCGGGCATTAAGGGTGCTTTTCGGCACGCGGCAAGGAACCTGTGGGCCGAAGAAAACGGCCTTTTGGATCGCATTTTCGGTCCGGAACAGGACGCCTCCCTGCACGCGGGGGCTGTCAGTTTTGCCGATGCGCAATTGTTAGCCTTTCCGGTTCGTAGCCTCAAAGGAGTTTATGTGTACGCCACGTCACCTTTAGCTCTGCAGCGATTGAAGCGTTTGGCGGCCGTGGCGGGCCAACCCATCCCCTTTGAGGTGCCGACGGCATTGCAAGATGACGAAGCAGTGGTGCTCAACCCGCAGCTTTTGGCCACCGGCGCAAAGGGGGAGCGTCTGATCCTCGAATCCTACGCCTTTAGCCCCTCTAAGGATTCCTCGAAAAAATTCGAAAAATTGGCTCAGTGGCTGTCCAAAAAGATTTTGCCAGACGAAACACCCTTTTCTTTCTTTCGCGACAAACTGGCCAAGGATTTGGTCCTTTTGTCGGATAACCAACTGACTTTTTTCGCCAAAAACGCCACGGTGGTGGAACCCCATGTGCGCATCGACGATGAATCGGGGACGGCGGATGACGGCGGTCTGTTCTTTACGGAAAACCTGCCCCCGGAAACCGTGATGGTAAGCCTCGTCATGGCGTCTGAAGAGCGGTTGACCAAAGGGCAGAAAAATGAAAGTCGCATGAGTGCTAAAGATATTATGGCCAAGGTCCAAGAAGGGTTTGACGGCAAGTGTATTCAAATCGGTGGCGATGCCACAACGGGTCGAGGCCACTTGATGGTGCGTTTTTTGATGGAGGATGGGCATGAAGACGCTGGATCAAATACGGGCTGAATGGGCGTGGAGCCATGTTCAAGATGCGGATGAAAAGTATAAGAATCTGGCCAAAGGACTTCCCGCGCTGGTCATGAGCAACGGGCTGATGCAAACCTTAGCCTTTTTGCAAGGTAAAGCGGACAAAAATAGGAGCAATGAATATGCGAAATTAGTTGACCACATTTTGAATTGGCTGGGTCATAAGGAAGCTCAGGTGCTTAAACCAGAAGAGACCGCTGATTTCAAAAGTTCCATGAGAGCCCTGTGCCGTTGCGACAGCCTGCTGTATCAACGGGCGACGGAAGAGACTCTGGCCATCCTTAAGTGGATTCGCTATTTAGCCAATGCCGTAGTTTAACAAGATGAGCCGTTCCGTTCTGAGCACACATGAAGGATCGGCATTTCGCCGATCCGCATGGGGGATTTCTATGCAACGTTCGACACAACAACACCATGATACACTGCCCCTGGCGGTTCCGGCCTATTTGCAGGAGGCCCTTAGGAAAGGGAGAAAAGCTGAGGGGTGGCGCCTTAAAAATGTTGCGGACCAGGTCCCTCCGGGTCACCGTTTCCTTCTCTATTTTCGGGCCTTTGAGCGTGCGGACGGAAACGAATGGGAACCCCTGACAACCAGCAAACGAGATGCCCTGGAGGATATTGTCAAGACGGGAAAACAGGCTAATGCGATCCTCAATGCCCTTAAGATGCGGCACGCTCGACTCTTCGACGAAACTTGTTGGAAGCGGAGGGTGACATTGGCGGCACCGCTTTTTACAGGATCTGGAAACCCCCACCCGGTGGAAAATGGCTTCGCTTTCCTGTCTCCCTATGGTGTGCCCTATCTAGCGGGATCCGGCCTCAAGGGGGTGTTTCGACGCGCCGCGGAAGAACTCGCCTTGCTATGTGATGATACGCACGGATGGACCTTGCCCCTTGTCTGGGCCCTGTTCGGCTTTGACGCAAACAGCGCCTACCTAGGGGCAGCCTCAGACAGCGAGTGGGTGCGGGGATATGATGCCTTTGTGCACGAGGTGGAAAATTCCCCGGACCGCGTACTGGAGCAATTAATGAAAATTTGGATGAACCCAAGGCTTCAAAAAGTGCTAGAAAAAGAATTTGGACCGGAAAACGGACCCCTGGATCAGCCGGCCTTTTTGAGGGCTTTGCGGCAATACCAACAGATCCGCCGCGCCGTCCATTTTCAAGGTCTGCTGACGTTTTTTGACGCTGTACCGCACCCTGACTGCCAAATGGCGGTGGACATCACCAATCCCCACCACAAGAGCTATTATCAGGGAACAGGACAGGAGTCTCCACATGACGCTGAACAGCCTGTGCCGATTTTCTTTCTCGTCTTGCCACCGGGGACCACGTTTGATCTAAAAGCCCTACCCCTCGCCCAAAAGGACGCTCTGTGGCCTCTCGTGAAAGACCGCTGGCAGGCGTTGCTGGATGCCTCCTTGGGCCATATTGCCGCATGGCTTGGTTTGGGAGCCAAAACCTCTGTGGGCTACGGCGTCTTTACGCTTGCCCAGCAGCCGGCTCAGGACAAGCTTTCAGGAAGATCGGAGGAAGCGCCGCCCAGTCAAAGAGAAGTGCTTAAGGAGGTGGAGATTCAGAAGCTGGAAGAGGAGCGCCGGCGCAAACAAGAGGCTGAAGAAATGGAACAGGCTCAACGCCTCGCCGCCTGGAATGCTCTGCCTGAAGATGAAAAAATCCTGAGGCCGCTGCAGGAAAAGGTTGAAGCCTATGTCAGGTCCAGCGAAGTGTTAAGGAAAAACATTCGGCCGGATCTCAATCGGGCGATGAATGCAGCCCTGAAACAGGCCTCTCAGATAAAGGATTCAAATCTTCGGCAAAGAGTGGCGGCGGAAATGGAAAAGATGTACGAAAGGGTGGGATGGGCGGATCCTGGAGAAAAAAAGGAAAAAAGACAGAAGCAGGAAAAGAAGCGTCGCGAGGCTCTGGAAGCGTTAAAGAAATAGCGGGAGACGGAGCAGGGGCGGTCGCAGCGGTTTTTTATCGTGCCTTGCGGCGCTCCTCTCGCCTCAACTTGTGGTGGACCGATGCAGTTTTCAGCCAGTTGGTCCTTGGAGGAGATGAAGGTTTGGCATCAGTGGGGACGCCTGGAAGAACGGGCACCCCAGTGGGAAAACCCATGGGCATTTCAGTGGCCACAAGACCTTTCCGAAGCCGAAAGCTTTTTGAAGGCCCTTGAGACAGAAATAAGCCCATCGTTGTGGCAGAGACTGCTTATGGGCTGTCTGGCGGCGGCCTTGGGACGAAGCGATGAACCTGAAGCCCAGAGCTTTGTCGGCATCCTTGAACGGTTCGTGAGGCGCTGCGACCTGGGTTTATCTCATCATTGGCTGCAGCAGGACCAAGCCCGCTGGGCTCTGGTGGCCCTGCCCACGGCTCAAGGCACTGGAGCTAAAATTGTCTGGGCTCTTGTGGGATCCATCGCGGGCGGCACGACTTTCCACCTGCCTACATGGCTGTTGAACGGCCTGGATGCCTCCGCCTGGCAGGCTCTTCAACGTGCCCATAAGCTCATTTGGCAAAAGACCGGCCGAGGCATGGCCTTTTTTCCACTCATATCACCAAGATCGACAAGACCTTTTATTCAGGGGCCGTCATGGGCGCTTTCAGCGTATCTGGGGGCCTGGCAGGCGCATCGAGGTCCTCAGGGCGATCGAAAACCCTACTCCATTTTGGCCACCGGAGATGTGGATGACCAGGGGAAAATTGTTTCCGTTGGCAGCGTCCGGCAAAAGGCGAGGGCTGCCGCCAGGGCCGGCTTTAACGTCCTTCTCTGTCCGTATGGTTGCGCAGAAGGCATCAAGTCGATGGGGTCTTTGCACTTGATTGAAGTGGCAGACTTGCAGGCTGCTGAATATTTCTGGGAAATATCAGCTTTGGAAACCTCCGTAGTCTGGTCGAAGCACTTGGATCGGCTGCGCTCACCAGAAGAGATGTCCGCGGGGCTTTATCTCTTGGACCCTCGAATCCGCCGATGGAGCGGTTTCTTTGACGCTTACGCGCAAACGGTCACCAAGATTTTGCAGGACACGAAGCGTTTGGAAAGGTTTTGCGAATCCATGGAGCGCCTTCTTGCCGATGCCGCGACGGACGTGGATTGGATGCAAACCTTGTTGAACCCCATCACCGTCACGGTGGTCCGGAACCTAGCCGATGTGTCCCCTCTCTTGTCCTGCCGGTTGGCGTTTTTGCGTTGGACCTTGGCGGTGCAGCGGGGGAGGGTGGATGAGGCTCTTGCATGGACTGAGTGTTATCGAAATTTTTCCTGGGAGCGTCTAGCGGCGTACCCTGAAGGGATTTACCGCATCGCTGACGGTCTAAATCGGCGCTTCATCACTGAATATCACAGCCGGTATCGATTCAATCCGGAGCTGCCGCGGTGGCTTACAGAATTTCGAGATTATCTGGAGAAGACTCGAGAAACTCAGGCCGTCGTCAACGGCCTCAAACCCGCGATGCCAAGCTTGGGAAAACTTTACGGCACCATCGCGCAAAATTACGGTTTTTGCGGTCCCAAGTATTTGGATTCCTGCATCCAATCCGTGCGACAGGCGTGGGATGCTTTTGGCGCAGGTCAAGTACCTGACCTCTCCCAAGAATATCTTCGCCAATATCATTACCTCATCTACGCCCATCTGGACGCTCAAGCGCCTGAAAAGGCCCGAGAAGCTCTTGAAGCCTATCTTGGCGCTCCCTTGGACAGCATAGACCCGTGTTCCCTGAAGCGCTACGAACATGCGGCCCTGGCTCGATTTCTTGCGGAAACGGGCTGTGTGCTCTCCGGGTACGCGTCGTGGTGCTGCAGACAGCTCGGGCGGTCGTTGGACGACCATCCATGGCAACTGTGGCTGTGGAACGTGGGCCGATGGATTGAGTCAAAAGAGATGAAAAAGCGTGCTTGGGAGCAAGGAATCCAGCTGTGCTGGCGCCTTGGCTTGACCGCCCGTCCCATGGCCCTGCTGCATGCGGCCTCCTTGTATGGAGAAGGGCTGGCATCTGCAGATTTCTTGGAGCCGGTGGTGGAAAGTGTCTTGAAGGAACTTGAAAAAGGCTGCCTTTGCAAAGAACACTTTGCCGATCTCCTTTCCAAACCCTCATGGCAAGGTGTTTTGCTGGATGTGCTGGAGGATCCCGCGAGATGGTTTCCTTTCACGTACCGTTGAACCCGAAGCCTGAAGCTGGAGGTATGCGACTGGCTCCATACGGCATGCGCACCGCGCGTTGGACAGCCCCTTCCCATGGCAGTTCGGTGCAACCCAGTTCTGCGCTTTTTTACAGGCGGATTCCGAGCCCCTCACTCGGCGCCGTTAAGGATGTCCTCAAACCAGGAAAGACGCAATGGCCCGCGTGCTTATCACCACACTGGGAAGAAACTGGGAGATCGTTCCGGAAATCCTGGGCTGGACCAACCCGGACCTGGTGGATTTTTACCGTCATCATCCCCATCGTCAGGCATTAGATGATCTTCGAGCCGCATACGGCATCGAGCCCGTCGAGCGTGTTTGGATCATCACCACCGACGGGCCGGACATCGACACGGCCCTTCATCAGCTGAGAGTCTGGCGTGACGCCGTGAGGGCGGACGCGATTCGATTTCGGGTGGTTCGAGTGAGCGGCATTGAGGACCTCTCTTCCCTTGCCGAATGCCGACGAATGCGCGAAGCCATTCACCAAGTGGTTTTTCGGGGCTTCATGGAAGCCAAGCCGGAAGGGATGTTGGTCCTGTCGCTTACAGGGGGTCGAAAGACCATGAGCAGCGATATGCAGGCCGCCGCCTTTTTCGGGTGCCGCGCCCTAATTCATATCGTTGGCCGGGACGACAAGTTAGTCAAATTCAAGCAGCTGGACGTTCAAGACTTTTGCCGACCTCTGGCCTCGTATCTTGCCGATGCCGTCACACCAGTGGTGGTGGGCCGTCACGCTCGCAGCCCACTTATGGACTACCCGGAAAGTCTGCCAAGGCCTTTGGAGATGTGCGTCCATAAAGCACTGCAAAGCGAAGCGATGGCCGATGCCTCCTGGATCATTTACAGGCTATGTGTGGACCAAACACCGCTGCTGGATACCTTGGAAGACTGGTTCAAGACCGCCTCAAACCTGGCCGCCAACCATGCCAGCCGAATCATTCAGCAGGAAACCTCGGCCAACTTCCTGGCCCTCTACAGCCTGCCACCCCGCGAAATCCAAAGACTCAAAGAAACCAAGCTGGGCGTGGCCCTCGGCCATCACAGGGTAAGATCTGAGTTAGAACTTCTTCGCCGACTTCCCAAGGCCGAACTGCACTGCCACCTGGGTGGTGCTTTGACGGTTGAGGAAATCCTCGACGTCGCCCGGGCGCTGGAGGAAAAAATAAAAAAATACCAAGCTATTCTGCAGCCGTGGCTCGATCAATGGAAGTCGCGCCTGGAAACCGAGGATGTGGCCTTATGGGGCCATGCAATGGACTGGAAAGCTCTGCGCCGTCCCTTGGCTGGCGTGCCTGAACCAATACCCGTGGCTGCTTTCATTCTGCTTTTTCAATCGTGCCCGCATGTTCTGGAAGAAATGATCTACGGCCCATACCTGAAGGAAGAAAACTTCGTGGGAATCGGCTTTAACGCTTACGAGCGCCTGGGGGATCTTCAGGGATCCGCGCTGCTTCAGTGCGAGGAAACCCTTCGCGCCGCTTGCCGTATCTTGGGCCTTAAGGCTCGTGATCATCATGTGCTTCATCTGGAAGTGCGCTGTTCGCCGCACAACTACACTCGAGGGTCCCTCAACCCCCGGCGTGTTGTGGAAATCATTGCGGACGAACTGGCCATGCACGGGCCGGAATCCACCATATTGCTGCTCATTGGCAGCCGCCACAAAAAATTGGAAGAGCTTCGTGACAGCGTGGCCCTCGCTGAAGAGCTCATAAAAGAAAACGGCCGTGCCTCGCACATGCTGGTGGGCTTTGACTTAGCCGGTGATGAAAAGGCGCTGGAAGCGGTGAAAGTGCGCGAAACTTTCCTGCCGCTCATGGAACGGTGCCTGCACGCCACCATTCATGCGGGTGAAATCGCCGACGCTTCCAGCATCTGGCAGGCGGTTTATCATCTCAACGCGGAACGCATCGGCCATGGCCTCACCCTCCAGCAAAATCCCGATCTTCTGGAGCGGTTTCGCGACCGGCGCATCGCCGTGGAGATGTGCCCTTCCAGCAACTACCAAATCCTCGGTTTTCGGGACGCGCACGTGCCCGGCTCGGCCTCCCTTTCGGTCTACCCCCTATTCGATTATCTGCAAAAAGGACTTCGAGTCACCGTCAACACCGACAACCCGGGCATTTCACGAACTGATTTTTCCAAGGAATACCATCGCGCGGGACGCCTCACGCCCAACGGCCTGAGCCTATGGGATGTGCTGCTGCTCATTCGAAACGGGTTCAAGGCGGCTTTTACCGAGGCTCCACGGCGCCACAACCTTCTTCGAAAGGCGGAAAACATGATTCTTCAAGTGCTTGAACGAGGGTTTGACTCGTGAGTGCGGAAGAACAGGTGCTCTGTGTGGCCCGGCAGGGGCTGCCGGCCGCCTGGTTGGGACGGCGCACCGCCCTTCCTTTGACCTACGCGCAGTGTCTTGAGGTGCTTTCCGCCGCCGGCTGCGGCTATAGGCCGCGTCGCGACGCGGAACAGGACCCGCGCTTTAAGCAACTCATTCCCTATCTGGTGGCCCTGGATTCTCGGGGCTTGAAAGTGGGCTGTTACCGCCGAAAAGGCTCGGAAACGAGGCTTCATGGCCTGGAATCGGTGGGCATTGGCGGGCACATCACCCTTGAAGATGCGGCCGATGCTTCGGACGACCTGGCTTCCGCGCTGGCTCGAGGCCTGCACCGGGAACTTTCTGAGGAGTTTGCTGTGCTGCCGCAACCCATTGAGCCGATCTTTCAGGGGATCATCAACGAAGAAGAAACCCAGGTGGGCCATGTTCACCTGGGGCTGGTGTTTCTTTTGAAAGTGGCCCATCCGGAAGCCGTACGCCCCGCAGCGGAACTCCATCATTTTCGGTGGCTTGCTCTTTCCCCGGCGCTGCGGCGTCCCCTGGAGCTTTGGTCCCGCTTGGCCCTGAGGCTTGTGCAATGAAAGAGGAGCGCCTTCCCACAACCCAAAAATCCGGCGCGCGATTCATTTTGAACGGACTGCGTCCTCATGGTCGAACGCCGCAACCTATCCAAGCCCCGCCTTTGCCCGGCAGCTGTTTCGTCCTCGATTAGGACTCATAGGGGCGAAAACGCACATGCCGAAAAATGCGCTTCTGCAGCACGGAGCCGTCGGGCTGCACAGACTCTTCCATGATCCTTTCCGACGTGGCGTAAACGGGCACCATACTTCGGCCTAAAGCCCATGAAGCGACCCCGAACGTTGCCCCAAATTCGCCTTGAACCACGAGGACGTCTCCGGGTGCAGATTCGTTTTCAAGCCATTCCAAAATGGGCTTAAGGTGCGACCGCACGGACCGGTCCTCTGGAGGCACCTGAGACCACAGTGATTGCAGGGGGTCTGGCAACCGCATCACCGCATGGACGTGCCATTGCGTGAAGAGCTCTTTTTCTTGTTCCGGGGTCGGCTTGTGAGACAAAAGCCAAAAGGCGCGCCGAGGCGTGTCCTCTTGCCCTTGGTTAGAAGCATTTGGGTCTTGGTTCGCTTTGTTCCGATACGATTCCCATGCCCGCCGAAGTTCTTGCAAACCTTCTCTTCGAAGGAAATCGATTAAGGCCTGGGCCGTGGAGGCGTCTTTTTTCCAGCCCCCATGCAAAAGATCGTTTCGTCGATGGCGGAGTGGCTCAAAAGCATGGGCCAGACCCATCAGCTCACTCCCTCCGGCTTCAATCAAGTTAAGGGCCTCCTCACGCCGCTGGGCCAAAAGGCCGCTCCATTCTGTTTCGCGTATTCCCTTAACCAGCACATGCAGCAAAGCGGCCCAGAAATTTTCCCGCATGTTTTCATCCAAAGGATCATGGCCTGCGGCCCGGCACAGACCGCTCAAAACGGTTTCTCGAAGGAACACGTAGGCCTGAGGGATTAATTCATGGTCTAAACACCACTTCGCCGCTTCAAACCCTTTGGTCTCCGGATCCGCAGCGTTGAACCCTTGCAGTTTGCGGCGAACGATTTCCAGCAGGGGTCGCAGCGGAGGAATCAGCCGTTGGTTTTCCACGGCATCGATTTCAGCATCCAAGCCTCTAGCCTCCGCTATCTTTTGCCCTCGAGCGGCGGCCAAGTTTAGACACAGGTCATTTAGCCGGTTGCTTAAACCAGAGAGGGCCTGAGCCAGGGCCCTTTCGTCCGGGTTCTTTCTTTGTGCAAAAATGGGTCCAAGGTTTCGACCGACCAGCCGCCTGATTTCTTGTGGGCGTCCTGCCTTGTGAAAAATGTCCACAGCGCGGGCCCAGTCGAGCAGAGCGTCATAGGGGGTCAGATCAAAAACAGGAGCCACACGTTTTTCCAATGGCATGTCTCTGACGGCTTGAACAGGCCCCAGTGTTTCAAAAGCACCATATAGAATGCGCTCTACTTCAATGTTTTTCAGCACCTTAGCGTAATTGACGATGACGGTCTGCAACAGGGGCAGCGACCGAAAGGAATGAGTGATATCCAAATAGAGATGGTCGCCTTCTTGAAGTGCCTCCATGAGGATCATGAAAATGTTCATGATTTCTTCTTCGTTTCGCCCTTCAGGGATGGTGATTTTTTGACAAGGAGCCTTCAGATTGAGCTGACGCATGCGGGATTCCAGACCCTGAGGAAAATTGCCACCGTCGATCCAGTTTTTCTTTTCGGCTTCTGCGGTGCAGGCGATGAGAATGCGGTCTTGCGGAGTCCAGTCGCGGCAGATGTGGGCCACGAGAGCCTCTTGGACGAAGACCACGGGATGTTCCGAGGGCTTTCCATCCAATTCGTAGTAACATTCCACGTAGGCATTGGTTCCCAAAGGGCTTAAAAATACCTTGGCCATGGTTGGTATCCTCCCGTCTGTAAGTCACTTGTACGCCTTGGGGCAGCCTGTTTATAGCAGCACCGTCCCTGAAAAGCAAAACCCACCCACCCAACCCGATCTGTAAAGCTCAACGGCACCGGCATCGGGCTTTTACAAAAAAGTTCAAAGCCCGAAACGGTTTTTTTTGACTTCTCATGGACGCTCAACCGCTGGGCGCGCCCCGCGTCATGGAGCTGCATAAACAAGTGCTTGAAAAAAGGCATTTGATCCGCTAGGTTCACCTTCAAGGGGCGGGTTCGACAACTCTTTCACTCCGAATAGCTAAGCCCCGAGTCTTTATCGGGTGTTGCGGTGCTTTGACGGCCTTAAGCTGAGAGGCCGTAGCCAAAGCATTGTCACAAATGCTCTTAAGGAATGGGGTCGAGGCTCGGGAAAGCAAAGGAACGGCCCATGCGGTGTTATGCGGCGTGCGAAAGCTATGGAGCCGACTGAGCGTGCAAGCCAACATAGGTGAGAGGAATGATGCTGGAGTGGAAATCCTGGACTGAGATCGCACGATTTCATAGCCCACTGCGGAACGGGGCACTGGACGAGCAGGTCATTGAAGTGCGACAGGACCCGCTGACGGGCCATCAAAGCATTTACAACGCAGCGCTGGAAGGCAAAACGTCTATCCTTTTTCCTGCCACGGATTTGACGTACCTGGAAGAGCGGGTGGCTGCATCCCGGCAGGCGTGCTTTTTATGCGACGGCAAATGGCGAACCATGACGCCGGCCTATCCGGAAGATCTTATTCCTGGCGGGCGCATTGTTCAAAACGAAGTTGTCCTTTTTCCAAACCTTTTTTCGCTCTCAGCCTACCATGCTGTGGTCATGGTGGGCGAAAAACATCATCGGCATCTCAATGACTTTCCAGAAGATCTTTTGGCGGACGCCGTGAGTGCGGCCCTGGATTTTGTGCGGGCCTGCTTCCAAAAGACCCCCGACGTTCGTTATTTCACAATCAACGCCAATTACCTTTTTCCCGCAGGGGCCAGCGTCATTCATCCCCACCTGCAGATCCTGGGAAGCGTGGAGCCCGGAACTCATCATCGGCTCCTTCTTGAGGCGTGCCGTGCGTATTGGAATCGCACAGGCCGATGCTATTGGAACGACCTGACATCAGCGGAACAGCAGAGCCAGGAGCGCCACATCGCTCGAATCGGCCGCATTCACTGGATGGCTGCCTTTTCGCCCATGGGAGTGAATGAGGTCCTTGCGGTTTTGCCCGGCGTGCCCTCGTTTCTGGATTGGACGAACGAGGATGCGGCGCAGTTGGCCCAAGGGCTTCACAAAGTGCTTTGCGGCTACCATGCCCTAGGTTTTTCGACATTTAACTTTTCTTGTTACAGCGGACCCCTGGGAGAACAAGGCGGGAGTTTTGCGTGTGTCCTCCGCATTGTGAACCGCCAGAATGTGACGCCCCACTATCGTACCGACGACTATTATTTTCAGAAGCTTCTCAAAAATGAGATCATGATCTTACGGCCGGAAGCCTTGGCCGCTCACATGCGGAGCCATTTTTCGTAAGGGGGTTTTGATTTTTCCTTGGGCGGCGGAGTCCTCTGCCGCCCAAGGAAATGAGCCTTTAGGTTGCAAACCATCTTTCCGATACAATCCATCCATGCCGAAAACGAGTTCCTTTGCGACACGTGAGACCGGCCCACTGAGGCTACAACGCTTATTGTCGATCTTTTGTACCTTATGGACAGGTGCGCGGCTCACCAAAGGAGCTTATAAGCTCTATTGATCATACAGTTTTTAAACACGGTGTCCGCATGATTTTCCACGGACTGCAGCCCGCCCGCAGCCCCTGCGGCTGCTCCGGTGGCGGCCCATCCTAAGTTGTTGTGAGTTCGCCATGCGCGACCCAACCCGTAACCCAACCCGGCGCCCAAGATGGCTCCCGCGAGGCTGCTGGCCACAGTTTCATTTGGTGCGTGCAAGTACCATTGCGCGGCCAGATCGGAGCAGGTGGCCAGGTCGATTTGAAATTGCGCATGATCGTTCACGGAACTCATATCCACGCGGGCGGCCATGTTCTGTATGTAGTTTTGCTGGATCTGCTGTTTGGTGGCGCATCCTGCGCTTAAGAGGGCGCATAACACGACAATGGCAGCGAACTTTCATGATTCGCCTCCTTGTTTGGGTGAGAAAGGAAATTTTTGGGGGCGCCACAAGGGCAAACCGACCACCTGGACCTGTGAGCATTTACGGCCTGAGGCGGACTTTTTTCAAAAAAGGCTCTCTGAGCAAATAACGGTATGGGACAGCCAGACCGACGCAGGCTGGTTCCTTCGAAGGACGCAAACTGCGAGCACGCGCCGCTCCGACAGCCTCAAGGTAAAAGGATAGGGGCAAACCATTGTCGGACAAGCTTCCGGCATAAACAACCACCGGTTTGGGACAAGCGGATTGACGCAAGGTCGCCCCTTTGATGGACGCGCACAACGAGGACGCGGTTCTTTCGAAGGAAATCGAGCGAGCGAGCGATCCCTTGGCCTGGGAACGAAGGCTTGTTGTTCACGGGAAGGAAAGAGTGTGCTAGGCTGAAGCAAAGTCAAGCCCGGGCGAAGGGGAGGACCGTGGGAAGCTACGATGTGGCCATGAAAGTGATTTTATCCCACTGTGGGCACGCGGCTCTGGAGTATTTTTTGGGTTTGGAGCTGGAAGCCTCTGAAATCGTGGCCTTGCCGCAGGAAACGGCTTCTGTGCGACGAAGCGACGTGCCGGTGCGGGTTCGCACTCGGGAGGTGCGTGTGCTTCTTGTGCTTTTGGAGGTGCAGAGAAAGAGCACTTAAACCTGTGATATTCTTTGCCCATTGAAAACAAGGCTCAGAGGAAAGCTGATGAGTCGGAAGCGATTCAAGAATCCCGGCACGGCTCAAAGGCCCATAAATTGGGACTTGCTTGGAAGCGCAGTGCGAAGGATGCCTCCGGCCTACTGGGAAAAAGGCATGATGTTCGGGGGGGCTTCGGACCGGGAAGTTCTAAAACAGACAGCGTTTTTCCCCGAAAGGCGACGGCATCCTTCAGGCACGCACCCGATCTATGTATTGGATGTTATAGAGTGTGAAGGCATTATGGTTTGCCCTTGTTCAACCAAGGGTCGCATGGCTGTGCGGTACATTCGACCAGGGTGCTGCTTGGAGATTACCGGAAAGGTCTTGGATCGGCGCAGCTACCTCATTGAAGCTTTTCGATTTATGCTTCCTCAGGACCCTGCCTTTTGGAAGTCGCTTTTGTTTTTGGGCAAAGTGCCTGAATGGTGTCTCGAACCGGTACAGGGCCCATGAACTGGAGTGATTGGCTTCAACGCGCAGAATGCCACGCTGTTCTGGAGCTAGCGGCTCGCTTGATCCTGAGAGAGGCCAAGCGTCGATCCATTCCCTCAAGGCTCCTTCCGGAATCGAACGGCAGCGCGGCTCAGCACCCCTCCAGCCGGGGGGCGCCATCAATACAGGCCATGGTCAATACTTTATGGCTATACGTGCAGCAACAGGCAAAGGTTTGGGAACAAGGGCATGCCTTTGCCGCATTATACGCTCAGGGAGAGAATCGTCTCGTGCAATTTTTGGCCAGACGCTACATCCTGCATCTTTTGGACTTGTCCAGAACCCAGTCCGCAAGCCCTTACAGAGCCTTGTACCGGCGTTTGCGCCAATACCTTCACAGCAGTGACGCCGTGCAATACCGCCTCATGGGCGGACATTCCTATTACGCGTGCGCCCATAAAGATGAGCAGGAGGCTTTGAAAGATAGCGCCTCGTGGGGCTCATCGGATAGTTACAAAGTTTGGCCTGCACCTCCGCTTTCATTCTGTAGGGATTTTCATTCGTTGCGTCGGGATGAGGCGGTCAACGTGGCGTGCTTTTTTTGGCGAGAGGTCGTTCGGCGGTTAGGAAAGCCGTGCTGGGTGTCGGTGCGCGAACTGACGCGATATCTTTTAACGCACGTGTCGGTGCCGCCGTCGGAACGGGAAGTGCTCTTTAGCGAACTGAGTGCTGATGAGGAGGAAGATCCGATTCGGGATTGGCACCATGCGGTGGACGCTGATCAGGAACGGACTCTTGTGCACCGGGATCTGCCAAGACTGGCCCAAAAACTTTTGGCCGACTGGGAGGAACATGAGCGGGCGGTTTTTTATGCCCGACACGCCATCGAGCAAAAGCTCGCCGATATCGCCGAACTTTCGGGTCATCGAGGACCGTCCGGGGCCAAATACCTTTTGGAGCAACTCAACCGCAGAGTGCACGATTTTTGTCTCACCTGGCCGGGTCTGTCGTTTTTTGACGAAGACCAGGAGCTGGTTCACGAGTTTCTCGAAGAAGTCTTGAAAATCTGTAAATCCGCCTGGGAAGGCCGTAGTGATTGACGAGAGGATGTGGTGATCCCCTGCTGGTCTTCAACAAGGTAAGCTGGTATGGCCCATTGCCCTGACGACGTCATAACGCTTCGACTCGCCTGGCAGGAGGCTCTCAGGGTCCGGGGCTGCCCGCCTGAGGACGTCCTTTGCGGCGAGCCTGTCCCGGAGAACTTACGATCCCACTTGAATTCCTGCCCGTGGTGCGAAGACGACCGGGAGGATCTCAAGGCTTTAATAGGTCACGAGTCCCGAGGCGCGGGTCACGAGTCTAGGCTCGGGACCCGCGATCCGCGACCCGCGACCTGCGACTCGGGAGCTTCAGGCCAGGCCGAACTGGGCGATGTGGTGCGGCTCGCCCACAGTCTTTCCGGCTGGGGGCCCAAGAACCGATTTTACAATCCGCCGCTGGTGATCCTTGTTGAAGCCCTGCAAGAGCCCGCGGGTGCCTTCCGCGTGGCTCTGGTGCACGATTTTCCAGACCTCGCCGGTCCCTGGGATGTGCAGGTGGCTCCAGGGGTTTTTGCCGAACCCTGGAACACCTTTGCCTGCTTATCTTCACATTGGGATTGCCGAGTCCTGCGTGTGTCCGCTTCCGTTTTGGATGAGGTGCGGCGCCGAGCCCAAAACCCATCGCAGGCTTTTTCCGCTGAGAAGGCGTCAGCGCAGGATCCCCGCGGAGCGTTTCTTTCCGCGTTTCGCCGGCTGGAAATGGAGGTGGCGGCCTTTTTTGCACAGCGCGTCCTTCAAGACCTCATGGACCATTACGAAACACCGGTATCGGCGGCCTTGAGCCCTTTTTTCAAAGACCCTGAAGCCTTTCGCACAGCCTTTGGGGCATGGCTTCAACTGGATATCCAGGCCGATCCTTCCCTGAAAACAATCCTGACCGCCCCTTGGGTCGAAGCATTCTTGCCCATGGCGGCGGCTCCGCAGGGAAAAATTTTATCGGTAAGGATTGTGCGTCTTCAAGAATCGGGGCCCGTTCTGGAACCGGTCACCGCCGAACTCACCATATGTGAAGCCACCGCTCGCGGGGTTATCGTCGGCGGAAAAGTGTTGAAGAATTTTTCCGAGGCGGCGGAAATGCATGCCGTGTGGCTCGTTTCGGGCCGAGAAATTTGGCCCGAGGAAGCCATGCTGGATACCCCAAAAGGCTATTTTAGACTGCTTTTCCCAAGATTCCCAAGACATTTGGCCTTGCTCCAAAATTTATACCTTGCAGTAATAGACCGATGAGGTTTTCGCCGGCTTGGTGCTTAGAAGCAATGAGGGTTCGCCCCCACTGGAGCTGCCTTGAGGACGATATTTTTTTCATGGGCTCCGCGGACGCCAACGGCCCGTCTAGGAGCCTTGGAAGCTCACGTGAAACCGCCGGAAAATCGCAAGGCGCGTCACCAAGCGCGTGAACATGCGATGACGAGCAATGTGGATTGCCAGGGGAATGTTTATCCGGTAGGTTTTCTGCAGGGGAAAGCGAAAGTGGGGGCGGAAGCCGGTTTTGGGTGCCGTTGGGTCTTTTGGGTTTTGAGGATGCCTTTCATCTATCTGCCAGGTTGCGGTCCAT
>NZ_JBRAHS010000025.1:1301-20782 GCF_052743555.1 Desulfosoma sp. | reverse complement strand
CTTGCGGCCTCATTTTGGCGCAAATCGGAGAATTTTCCTTTGTCCTCTGCACCGTGTGCCTCAGCAACCAGGTTCTCAGCCCAACGCAGGCCGGTCTTTTTCTTTCCGCTTGCACTTTGAGCATGCTCGTGGCGCCTTTTCTGATCGCTCGAGCGCCGTCGTGGGCGGCCAGAGCAGAAATTCTACCTTGGCCCACGATGATCCGTCAGGGATTTCTGGCAAAGATGTTGGCGGGTTCCGAAGAAAAGAGGCCGAAATTGGTCAACCACCTTCTCATCGTGGGTTACGGTCCCGTGGGCCGCAATCTGGCCCGTGCCGCTCGCATCGGAGGAATTCCCTACTGCATCGTGGAAATGAACCCCAGCACCGTCGCCTCGGAGAAAAAAAGGGGGGAAAATATTTTTTTTGGCGATGCTTCGCAGCCAAGTATTTTGAAACACGCGAACATCGATTCGGCCCGCGTCGTGGTCATTTCCCTGGCGGATCCTTCCACTGTGCGGCACATCACAGCGGCGGTCAAGGCGCAGGCCCCGGGAGTGCACTTGATTGCGCGCACGCGATTCGTGTCGGAAATGGAGCCTTTGGCACGAATGGGTGCTGATGAGGTGGTTCCGGAGGAACTGGAAACATCCATCGAGATTTTCAGCCGGGTTTTGAGCAAATACTTGGTGCCCAAGGAGGATGTGGATCGCGTGGTGGACGAGATTCGGGCAGAAGGGTATAAAAGCCTCAGTGCTGCAAATGTGCCTGCGCTCAGTTGGTGCGACATCGCCGAAGCTTTGCCGGGCGTGGAAATTCGATCCTTTCGCGTGTCTACGGGTTCGCCGGTGGCGGGTCAAAGCATCGAGAATCTGGGCCTTCGAAAAAAATTTGGCGTCACTGTTTTAGCCATGGGGCGTGAGGGTGTGCTTGTGCCCAATCCGGGGCCGGAAACAGTTGTGAACGCCGGCGATCAGGTCGTGCTCATGGGTGCCATAGAGCCTATGCGGCAGGTGCATGCGCTTTTCACCCACACATCGTGAGGCTCTTATGGCTGGACTCCTCAGCAGTTTGATTCTTCTCCTGCGACCGCAAAAGAAAAACAAAGCCAAGGTCAGCTGCCGATGCGCGCATTGCGGTGCCTCATTTTCCGTGGCCCCACGAAAGGAAAGCAGCCGATGTCCCAATTGCGGCAAGCCATGGCAGAAGAAAGACTCCTAAAGGCTCACCTTCGACTTTCAGGATCGAACACGCGTTGTCTGGGCGCACAGGCCTGCGTTCAGGGATTTTCTTGGTGCACTTCGCCATGACCCTTATGGAAGGGGGAATCTGATGCCGTACTGGGTATGGATGGCTCTGGGCATGGTGCTCATCATGCTGGAGATCTTTATTCCCAACTTCGTCGTCATTTGGTTTGGCGCAGGCGGTTTTTTTGTCGGTGTGTTGGTGGCTGTCTTGGCGCTGACCCTCACGCAGCAGCTTTTCATCTGGGCTGTGAGTTCCCTGGCCTTGGTGGCGATCTGGTTTCTGGGGATCAAGCCGCGCATGGGCGATAAGACCACGGCGGGGCTTTCCAGAGAAGCCGTCTTGGGAGCGGTGGGGCAAGTGATCGAAGCGCCGAAAGGAGAACGGCGAGGAAAGCTTCGCTTTTCGGTGCCTGTTCTTGGTACCGACGAATGGCCTTGTCTCGCTCAGGAAGGCGAGGCGGTCGAAGTTGGAGATCGCGTCCAGGTCATGGCTATCCTGGGCAATGCGCTGGTGGTTCGTTCCGTAAAGGGAGGAGAGACATGATGACGCCGGGACTCATTCTTGCCCTGATCTTTCTTGTGCTGGTCATTGTCACCATCATCATGGGTGTTCGCATCGTGCCTCAAGGCTATAAATTCGTGGTGCAGCGGCTGGGCAAGTATCACAAGACCCTAAACCCCGGACTCAACGTGATCATTCCCTACATGGATACGGTGGCCTATAAGGTTCCCACCAAGGACCTTGTCCTGGACATTCCGTCCCAGGAAGTCATCACGCGGGACAATGCCGTCATCGTGGCCAATGCCGTCGCGTACATCAATATCGTCACGCCGGAAAAAGCCGTCTACGGCGTGGAAAATTATATTCTGGCCATTCAGAACCTGGTGCAGACGTCGCTTCGGGCCATCATCGGAGAGATGGACCTGGACGATGCCTTGTCGTCTCGCGACCTTATCAAGGCCAAGCTCAAGGAGGCCATTTCCGACGACATCGCTGATTGGGGCATTATGGTCAAGACGGTGGAAATTCAAGATATCGCCCCCTCGGAAACCATGCAAAGGGCCATGGAGGAACAGGCCGCGGCGGAACGGCAGCGCCGCGCTACCGTGACCCGTGCTGAAGGTGAAAAGTCAGCCGCCATACTTCAAGCCGAAGGGCGTCTTGAAGCGTCCCGGCGGGATGCCGAGGCCAAGATTGTGCTGGCGGAAGCCAACAAAAAAGCCATTCAACTGATCGTGGAAGCGGCCCGAGACAATCCGCTGCCGCTCATGTTCGTTTTGGGGGAGCGCTACGTGGAAAGCATCAAGGCTCTGGCGGAATCCCAAAATGCCAAGGTGGTGGCCATTCCGGCGGATCTACCGGCAGCCCTTCGTGGGATTTTGGGTTCCAAAATCGGCTGAACCGCACCCAGGTTCACGCATTCACTCTCGAGAAGGAGATCCATCCATGCGACAGTACGTTATTTACCCCCTTGTTGTGGGAGCCAATGAAACGGACCAGGGTATCATGACCTACGTGAAGGACTACGGCAAACGCATTTGGATTCCCATTTCTGTTTTTCTCATCGAAGGCGGGGACGAAACCATTCTTGTGGACACGGGTTTGGAAGAGTTCATGGTTCCTCAGAAGGTGGGTGACCAATACGGGCTGCGCATCATGGAATTTGAGGAAGCTTTGGCCAGCGTTGGGCGAAAGCCAGAAGATGTCGATGTGATTCTACACACGCATCTGCACAACGACCACTGCGAAAACGACCACAAATGCCCCAATGCCGTCGTGGTGGTCCAAGAAGAGGAATACGCCTTTTACCGGAATCCTCACCCTTTGGATCATCGTTACGTGCCGGGCCTTTTGGATGGGCTCAAAGTAGAGACGGTGCGTGGGGATGTCTCTTTTCGGGACGGCATCGACTTGATCTTCACGCCCGGCCATACACCGGGCGGCCAATCGGTAGTCGTCAACACGGCCGCAGGACGCGCCGTGGTCACGGGGTTTTGCTGTAATGACTAGAACTTTCCTTCTACCGGGCCGGCTGTGACACCCGGCGTGCACACGGACGCTTTAGCAGCCCACGACAACATTCAAAGGATTCGTGCCATGGCGGACATTTTGATCCCCCTGCACGGCCTTTCGGTGGGGCGACGCGGTCGAATTCCTTGACAAGCTTTCGGGCGCAGCCGCTGATGCCCCGTCCCAAAAAGCCGCTTCGGGTGTCGAAAGTGGGACGGCTTCTGCTCGTGCAGCTCTGCGTGATCCCGGACGCGGCCCGTCTCCGGTTGGGCTGATGTTTGCCAACTTCCTCTCAGCTTGTGCTCGAGGTGCTGAGGGAAGATGGTCCGGAAAGATTTTATTTTGGACCGGGTTGAGAGACTGTGGCCAATCGATCGCGTGGAGGCGGCGAAAGCTCTGGGTATCTCGCCCCTCATTTCCAAGCCCTATGCGCTGGAAAAGCTAGCCAAGGCCTGGCATGCCGTGCTGCACGACCACAAGTCGAGGGAGTGAGGAAGAAAAAGGACTTAGCTGAGCGCTAAGTCCCTGGTGTGCTGTGGTGCGCCCGGCAGGATTCGAACCTGCGACCTACGGATTCGTAGTCCGGCACTCTATCCAGCTGAGCTACGGGCGCACAGGCCGTGAAACGAAGGCTTCATACCACTATAGGCTTTGCGGAGCAAGGGAAAAATCCCCCGTTTCCTTATCGCGAAGCCGCCACATGCAGGCGGGTCGAAGCGTCGTTCAGACCCCACTGTTTGAGTTCGGCCAGCATGGCGTAGTGAGTCAGGTCGTGCTGAATCGGCGTGACGGAAATGAACCCGTCGGCTAGGGCCTGAACATCCGCGTCCGGGCTGTTTTCGACTTCGCTCACAGATCCGGTGAGCCAGTAGTAGACACGGTTTCGAGGGTCGATGCGGCGTTCATAGTTTTCCTGGTAGGTGAGATGGCCTTGGCGGGTGATGCGCATGCCGCGGATTTTTTCTCGAGGCAGGTTCGGCACATTGACATTGAGGCACACGCCGAGGGGCAAGCCGCGCTTTTCAATCACGGCAAGAAGATGAAGCGCCGCCCATGTGGCTGCGGAAAAATCCTGCGATTCAAAGGCGTCTATGGATACCGCTATGGCTGGAAAGCCCAGAATAGTCCCTTCGGTGGCGGCCGACACGGTGCCGGAGTAGAGCACATTGACGCCCACATTAGCTCCAAGATTGATGCCGGAAACGACCACGTCGGGTAGAGGGCGCACGAGTTCACAAATGCCCAGCTTCACGCAATCGGCCGGTGTGCCCGTGCAGGCATAGCCGAAAAAAGCGCCGTTGCGCTTCACAGGCTTGACCATAAGGGGATCGAGAAACGTGATGGCATGGCCGACGGCGCTGCGTTCCGTTTCCGGAGCGATGACAACCACGTCGTGATGACGACGCAAAGCATCGTGCAAGGCTTCGATTCCCTTGGCGAAGATGCCGTCGTCGTTGGTTAGAAGTATGCGCATGGGTCTTTCAGTCTCCTTTCAAATGGCTTTTGGCCGCGTTGATCCCGGCTTCCAGCGCTTTCTTGTTGAGTTCCTCGGTGCCCGGCGGTACACGATCCAGCACCGCGGCTTCCAGGGAACTCAAGGAGACGCATCGGGTCAACACGGCCAGCGATCCTAAAGCGACGATATTGGCGGTCATCTCCTTTTTGAGTTCCGATCGGGCAATCTGGGTAAAGGGAATGGCGACGGCCCGCGTCGTGGGCACCTGTTTGACAAAGGTGCTGTCCACAATGAGCATTCCCTCGGGTTTGAGGTCAAAAAAGTACGCATCGCACGATTTTTGATTCATGGCCAAGAGCACGTCGGGTTTGATGGCCTTAGGATAGTCGATTTCTTCGTCGCTGATCACCACCTCCGACATGCTCGCACCACCTCGCGCTTCCGGGCCGTAGCTCTGTGTTTGGCACACGTATTTTCCGTCGTGAATGCCAGCGGCCTCTGCCAAAATGATGCCGGCCATGATTAGCCCCTGGCCTCCGGATCCGCTCAAACGCACTTCATATCGATACCCCATGAAAATTCCTCTCTCCTCTTTTTCCACCAATCCTATTGGGCGGCGCTCAGGCGACTTCGCGCGGCCTCGCGAATTTTTCGGTATTCTTCCGTGTAGATGGGCAAATCCCGATCCACCAGCACACCGATGGTGAATTTCCCGGCCATTTCTTCTTCGCTCATGTGCGCCGCTTTTTCCACGCGCACGGCATTTTCCTTTTGCCATCGCAGCATGTCCACGGCGCCTCCCATTTTGTTGCGCCGGCCGAATTGGGTATGGCAGTGACTGATGACCTCGACCACAGAAAAGCCTCTCTTGCGAATGGCTTGCTCAATCAGACGATCCAGCATGGTGGCATGGTAAACGGTCCCTCGAGCCACCATGCTTGCCCCGGCCGTAACAGCAAGTTCGGCAATGGAAAAGGCATGTTCGATATTCTTGTACACGGCCGTGGTGGCCACAGCGCCGTAAGGGGTGGTGGGGGAATATTGCCCGCCGGTCATGCCGTAAATGTTGTTGTTCACGATGATGGCCGTGAGATTCAGGTTGCGTCGCGCGGCATGGATGAAGTGATTGCCTCCGATGGCCGTCGCGTCCCCGTCGCCCATGATGACGATCACCTGCAGCCGAGGGTTAGCCAGCTTGACACCTGTGGCAAAGGTGAGGGCTCGCCCGTGGGTGGTGTGCAAGGTGTTGAAGTCCACATACACCGGAAGCCTTCCCGCACAGCCGATGCCGGACACCAGCACGATGTCGTCTTTTTCGTATCCGGTGCGGTCGATGGCACGAATGAGGGCTCCCAAGAGAATGCCGTTGCCGCAACCCGGGCACCACACATGGGGGAACTTTTTGTCGTGGCGCAGATATTTATGAATCAGTTTCGTCACTTCAGCCATGGTATGCCTCACATGTTATCATTGGCGGCTCTTTGGGGACATCGGTTCATATCTTCAACAGCCGCACCAGGATTTCTTCGGGTGTGATGAGACGGCCGTCGATGCGGTTCAGAGTCTCCACGCGCGTCATGCCTTGATTGATTCTTTTCACTTCTCGGGACAGCTGGCCCATGTTCAGTTCCGGCACCAGCACGGCTCTGACCCGTTTCAGGTAAGGTTCCAGAATCTGGCGCGGAAAAGGCCACAGGGTGATGAGCTGCAACAAGCCCGCACGCACGCTGCGCCCACGCGCTTCTTTTACCGCGCGGCGCGCCGAACGGGCCACTGATCCGTAGGCGATCACCAGAATCTCGGCGTCGTCGGCCTGTTCGGAGTCAACCATGAGAATATCGAAGAAATTCTGAGAAATCTTGCGATGAATGCGCGTCAAAAAAGGCACGATCTCATCGGCCCTCTGCGTGGGAAAACCGCGCACATCATGGATTAACCCCGTCACGTGGTAGCGGTACCCGTCACCGAAGATGCCCATGGGCGGCACACCGCGGCTGTTGTCTTCGTAGGGGATGTACCATTCCGGGGGCATATTGGGGCGAATGCGACCCACCACCTCGATTTCTTCCGGGTGCGGAATGCGAATCTTTTCCCGCGTATGTGCCACCACTTCATCTGAAAGAATGATAACCGGCGTGCGGTATTTTTCCGCCAAGTTAAAAGCCTTAACGGTAATGTCGAAGCAGTCCTTGGTGGAGGACACGGCCAGAACGATGATGGGGTGATCTCCATGCGTGCCCCATCGGGCTTGCATCACATCCCCCTGCGCCACATTGGTGGGAAGGCCCGTACTAGGGCCGCCTCGCATGACATTCACCACCACACAGGGGACTTCGGCCACGCAGGCAAATCCCAGGTTTTCCTGCATGAGGGAAAATCCCGGGCCGCTTGTGGCCGTCATGGACTTGGCTCCCGCCAGCGATGCGCCGATAATGGCTCCCATGCTGGCGATTTCGTCTTCCATTTGAATAAAGGTCCCGCCGAGGGCCGGGAGTTTCACGGACATGAGTTCACTGATTTCCGTGGCCGGCGTGATGGGGTACCCGGCAAAAAACGTGCATCCGGCAGCCAGAGCGCCCTCCACCATCGCTTCATTGCCCTGCAACAGCACCTGTTTTCCAGAAATACTTGGACCGCTCACAATTATCGTCCCCCTAATCTTGGTCGCTTGAGGCTGTCTTGCGGGCCCTCACACTGATGGCAAAATCCGGACAATGAATTTCGCAAAATCCACACCCTGTGCAGCGGTCCGCGTCTTGAACCACGGGATTGCCGTCTTCTCCCATAGCGATGCATTCTCGAGGACAAAAAGCGGCACAGATGCCGCATCCTTTGCACCAGCCGGAAAAGATGGCGATGTCAAATGACCGCTTGGTTTTCTTCCGCCCCTCACCTTCGGATATCGCCGCCTCGGCGGCTTCGCTCTCCTGGGTTTTGCCGACTGTGGGCTCCGGAGCAGCCGTCGATCCCTTGACTCTGCGTGCCTTGGTAGATCCTGTGCTTTCCGCCATGTTCTCCTATCCCTGAAAAAAGATGGCCGGTGAGTGCGCAAACGCTATCCTTCCTTCACATAGTCGATCATGAAAGAGTTTTCAACGTCCCTTGGCGCTTTCGAGCCATGTGCGAGCCAGGGCTGTGAAGGCATGACGGTCCATGGTAAGCTCTTGGAGTACAAGGCTCAACCTGGTTTCCTCTTCCAAAAAAGCCGACCATGACCGACGGCCTTCGGCCACCCGGGCCAGAGCATCGGCCACGAAGACGAGCCCTGCCGTGGGTTCATCAATTCTTTCCGGACGATGATGCCATCGAACCGTATCGGCGATGATTTCGGGAAGTTCCCATCGTTGAGCCAGAAGGGAGCCCACCTCGGCGTGATCCGTACCCAGTAGTTGCCATTCCGCATCCACCATGGGCAAGCCCGAAACCAGCGCGAACTCCTCCACGGCTCGAGCCGTCTCCGCGTCCAATTGGGCCAAGACCAGCTTGCCCATATCGTGCAGCAGGCCAAGTGTCCACGCTTGACTCTTGGGAAGGTCGAGGCCACCGTGAACAGCCAGGTGTTGGGCGCAGTCCGCCACGTGCAGCACATGCCGGCGCGCTCCAGTGAGCCAAATTCTCGCGCCCTCACCAGAAAAGCGGGTCATGAGGTTGTGAAGGTAGGCCGCCATGACGATGCCGCACACCGTGGGCAGGCCCAGCAACCGTACAGCGTGGTCGATGGATGTAACTTCAATGGGTAGGGAATAAAAAGGAGAGTTGCACAGGTGCAGGGTCTGCACAGTCAGTCCTGGATCTTCGGACACCACCCCGGCTAAGGCCTTCGGGTCGGTGTCGGGCCTACGCATCATGTCCATGACCATGGAGGCCGTCTCTGAAAGCATGGGCACGCCCTCGAGAAGTCGTGCGAGGCTTGAGGAATCTAGGGGGGAGACGGGCGTTCCCATAAAGCGGTCTCATGCATCGGGAACGATCCAGGGCTTGATGTCCAGGATGGGTGTGCCATCGATCATGTCGATGCCCTTGACCCGAAGCGTCGATCCCTGAATGTCCAGCACGTCCACGACCGACAGCCCGATGGGGTTTGGCCGTCGAGGCGAGCAGGTGCTGAAGACGCCGAGGTGTTCGTTGCGATGCGGCGGTTTTTGAATGAGGTTTTCAGGCGAAAAAGGTTGACTTTGATGAAAGTGAAAAAGGACAATGATTTTCTGGCCGGGGCGAATGTCCCTGAGGCCCTCCCGATAAACCTCGTCAATGATGATCGTTCCTTCCACATCGGAGACGGTCCAGTGGCGCGGCACGGTGGGCGCGTTCGTGCGCACGATGCCAATGGGTTTCAAAAGGATATTGGTCATGTGAGCGTCAGATCCTCTTCCAGGGCATCACGGTTGATGACTACGTCGCCTAAGGTGCGAAAATGGGGCATCAGAAGGGTCAGGGGATGTTCCGTGAGCTTGCCATCGGTGAGATAGCGATCGTTGATTTCCGAGCATAGAATACGCCCTACCAGCAGCGCATAGTGCTCGTCGGTAAGTTCTCGTTCCAAAACGGCTTCGATCCATCCGATGGCCGCCGCGATGCGGGGCGGGGCCACATGTTTTGCGGGTGCGGTGTCCAGCCCCACTTTTTCCAGTTCGTTCACACCGGGAGGATATGGTCGAGCCGTCCGCATCGCTTCTCGAAAGGAGGGCCGACCGATGACGTTGACGACAAATTGGCCGTTTTTTCGAATGTTGCGCAGGGTATCTCGAGGCAGCGCCGACGCCACGGCAATCAAAGGTAAAGGCCTTAGAATGGGCATCACACAGCTGTAGGGTGCTGCGTTGGGCGTGCCATTGTTGTCCACAGTGGTGAGCACCGTGACGGGCAGTGGAAAAAAGCGCTTGAACATTTCGGGAGCCAGTTCCATGAAAGGGCCTCCATGGTAAAGACACAGGGCACATGCCTACCGAACCGTCCAATGACCCCGTCTGTTCCTAATCGTTTTTCTGTGCGGAGGCAACCATGGATTCCAAGGTTCGAAAAGATTTGTTGGGCATTTTGCGGGCCGCGCTGGCTGCCGTGGACCCGGAAGAGGCCGTGCGGCGCCATGTGCGCCGATCCGGAACGCACCTGATAGTGAACGGCCGGGCCTTGAATCTGAAGTGCTTTCAGAGGGTTTTTGTCTTGGGAGCTGGCAAGGCCACGGCCCCAATGGCCAAAGCCCTGGAAGAGGTGCTCGAAGATTTTCTCAGCGAAGGCGTCATTGTGGTGAAAGAGGGCCATGGCCTGCCCCTTCAAAAGGTGCGGGTGTTGGAAGCGGCGCACCCTCTTCCCGATGTTCGTGGTGTGCGGGCGGCGGAAGAGCTGCTCAGCCTGGCAGAGCGGGCCGAAGATCGGGACCTGGTGCTGGCGGCCATTTCGGGAGGCGGCAGTGCTCTGACGCCGGCCCCTGTACCACCGCTCACCTTGGAGCACAAACAACGGGCGACGGAGCTTTTACTTGGGGCGGGAGCCACCATTCAAGAAATCAACGCAGTGCGCAAACATCTGTCACGGTTCAAGGGAGGGGGCCTGGCCCGTGCGGCGTCGCCCGCTCAGGTCGTGACGCTGATTGTCTCCGATGTCGTCGGGGACTCTTTGGATGTCATCGCCTCAGGCCCGACGGCACCGGATCCTTCAACATATCAGGATGCGATGGAGGTCATAGAACGCTACCATCTCAAAGACAAAATGCCACCCGAGGTTTTGCGAGTGCTGGATGAAGGGGTTCAAGGGGTGCGCCCGGAAACGCCGAAACCCGAGGATCCTCTCTTTCGAAAGGTTTCGCATCTTCTTGTGGCCGACAATGCCACGGCCTTGACGGCCGCGGCGCAAGAAGCGAAGCAAAGAGGATACCACACGCTGGTGCTCACTTCACGCCTGGAAGGGGAGGCTCGAGAGGCGGCCAAAGTCATTGCCGCTTTGGCCAAGGAAACAGCCCTGTTCGGCAGGCCTGTTCCTTTGCCTGCATGCCTTCTTTTCGGCGGAGAAACCACCGTCACTCTCGGCCCATCACCGGGAAAAGGCGGCCGCAATCAGGAACTGGCCCTGGCGGCCGCCGTGGCTTTGGACGGGTGGCCTCAAGTGACGGTGTTGAGTGTAGGCACGGACGGCACGGACGGCCCTACGGATGCGGCGGGAGCTTTCGCGGACGGCACCACCGTGTCGCGGGCGACCTCTATGGGATGGAAGGTTTTGGAGGCCCTTGACGGCCACAATGCGTATCCGTTGTTGGAAGCGCTCGGAGATCTGGTGATCACCGGCCCAACGCGAACCAATACGATGGACCTGATCGGAGTGGTGATTGCATGATGGAACAAAGACGCACCAAGATTGTGTGTACCATCGGTCCGGCGAGCCGAAGCAGAGAAGTCCTTCGAGAACTTGTGCGCGCCGGGATGGACGTGGCGCGCATTAACATGTCCCACGGAGACCACGAAAGCCACGCCTTGACCATTCGGGTGCTGCGGGAGGTGGCCGCGAAGGAAGGCAAGGACATCGGCATTTTGCAGGATCTCGGCGGCCCTAAAATTCGGCTGGGAAAAGTGGCTGAAGGGGAGAGGGTGCTCACGGTGGGCGAAATGGTTCGCCTGATTCCCGGACAGGTTGGGGGCGGCGCGGACTTAGCTGTGCAGTATCCGCACCTGCTGGAAGATGTCGCGTTGGGTGATCGTATCCTTCTGGCCGATGGATTGGTGGAACTACAGGTTACGGCTAAGGATGCCGACGCTTTGCGATGCCAGGTGGTGGTGGGCGGCGCGATCCATTCCCACAAAGGGGTCAATTTGCCGTCCAGCAGCCTGCGCATTCCCGCCTTTACGGAAAAGGACAGGCACGACCTGCTCTTTGGCCTGGAACACGGCGTGGACTTCGTGGGCCTTTCCTTTATTCGGCACGAAAAGGATGTGGCGCCTGTTCTGGACCTTATCCAAACCGCCGATCCTAGACCCATGGTCATCGCCAAGATTGAAAAACCTCAAGCCTTGGATCGCCTGGAACCTATTTTGGACACGGTGGACGGCGTCATGGTGGCTCGAGGAGACTTGGGTGTGGAAACGCCGCTGTATGAAGTGCCGGTCATTCAGAAAAAAATCATTCAAGCTGCCCGAGATCGCGCCATACCCGTCATCACCGCCACTCAGATGCTTCGTTCCATGGTCTCCAGCCCACGTCCCACGCGGGCGGAAACCACCGATGTGGCCAACGCGGTTCTGGACGGCACCGATGCCGTCATGCTTTCGGAAGAAACGGCCATGGGATCCTACCCCGTGGAAGCCGTGCGCATGTTGGATCGCATTGCCGGGGCTGCGGAAAAATACATGTTTGCAATGGCCCACCACAACAGGCTCGCGTCGGCAGCTCTGCCGGGTACTGCCGCCGCCATCAGCGAAGCCGTTTTGCAGCTCGCTGACGGCCTTGGCGCGGCCGCCATCATAGCCTCCACCGCCTCCGGAAAAACGGCTCGGCTTGTCAGTCGCCTTCGACCTCGCACACCTATTGTGGGTTTTACCCATGCGCCAGCCACCGTGCGCCAACTGTCCCTTTCCTGGGGCGTGCGTCCCGTGTTGGTGCCTCCATGCGCCGAAACGGACACATTGTTTGCCATGGCCAGACGCTGGGTTTTGGATCACGGGGTGGCGAGTTCCGGAGACATCCTGGTCCTCACGGCCGGCGTGCCGCTGGGTCAAAGCGGCACGACCAACATGGTAAAAGTGATCGCGCTGTAGTTGAGGTGCGCTTAGGTAGAGGACAAAAAGCATGGGTTCAGCGCACGACACGGTATCCGCACAACAAAGGCGCGAACTCCTTTGCGGCAAAGGAAGCGCGCCTCTAAATCAATGCCGGCGTGCAGGCCGGAAGGACCGGCGGCTGTCACTTTTTCAGCCCCGAAACACCTTGGCGAGGATTTCCAGATTTTTTTGCATCCGCTTCTGATCGGCCTTGCGGTTTTCCTTGTTGGGCTTGTCTTTTCTGTTGCGAATGAGACGTGTCTTGTAGGTGTTGGACGGCATAACGTTCTCCCTTGTTTCGCCCTTTTTTCCGCCTTGATGAGCCGGCCGCCAAAGACCCGAGCCGGCGCAGCCAAAACAAAGGGTCAGCCCATTGGGCTAACCCTTGAGGTTCCTGGTGGAGCTGAGGGGAGTCGAACCCCTGACCTCTTGAATGCCATTCAAGCGCTCTCCCAACTGAGCTACAGCCCCAGCGGCATGTGGGCGTTCCTATAGCAGCTGCCGGCCGTCCCTGTCAATCCCCTTTTGCATGAGTGGTTCAAGGAAGAAAGCGTGTTCGCGTAGCTGGGCAGCCTATGAAGCGCTTGGTAGGTGGGAAAAAGGCCTTGAAGTTTTATTGAATGGAGCGCCGTGGTGCGCTTTCCGCGCCACACACTCCTCCCATAAGCTCGTTTTTCGAACACCCTTATGGGAGCCTGTCCGAGAACGGCTTTTTGGGGCCATTCTCTTTTCATTCTGTAGGAGCGCCGCGAAGCGCGATCACGCGTGGCGGCTTGCGCCGCTCCTACTGAGGGTGTTCTTTGACACACTCCTAAGGGTTGAGCATTTCCGCAAGGACTCGCCCGTAGTCCTGGCAGGCCCTCATGCCTTCGGGGGTGCCCACCTTGTGTTCCAAGAGGTTGAAAGAACCCAAACTGGTCATCCGCATCTTGAAGACGTGTTCCATGGTGTCGAAGATGTACTTCGGTGCATCGCCGCTATGCGTGTAGGATCCAAAAGCTCCACCGACCTTACCTTCCAGGCCGGCTTCCTGAGCCATGAAAAGAAAGGTCTTCATGCTCTGGGTCATGTCCCGGTGGTAGGTGGGACATCCGAACACGTAGGCGTCATACCCTTGAAGTTCTTCAGCTCTCTTAATGTCGGAAACTTTCTTGAGCACGGGTTCATGGCCGGCAAACCGCACACCTTCAGCAATGTAGATGGCCATTTTTTCCGTGTGACCCGTTCGACTCACATAGGCGATGAGCACTTTCATCAGGATTTCCCTCCTTCAGGTTTCTTTTCAAAAGTTTTCTTTTCTCCGCACTGAGGACACTTCTGCGGCTTGCAACGACTTTCCTTTTCATAGCCGCAGTTGCTGCATTGAAACACCGCCATAGGCCCCTCCTTTTGTTTAGCTTGCCAGTTTCTTCGATAAATAGTCAATGTCGGATTACTTACTTGGCAGGAATGGATGCCTCCATGCAACAAAAACTGTTTTTGCTGGCGCCACAGACTGGGCACTTCCAATCGTCGGGCACCTCTGAAAAAGGCGTACCTTTGGGTATCTTGCCTTTCTTGTCCCCGCGCTCAGGGTCATAAACGAATCCACACGTGGGCCCTCCGCACCGATAACACTCTTCCGGTCGAGCCATAATCTCCCTCCCTTTTGAATACAATGTTCAATCTCTTAAGCCGACGTTTCCAGCTGCGTTCATTTATGCAACTAAAATCATGTCGCCAAAGCATTCTGTCAACGGAGTGCGTGAAGAAAAATGCCACACATTCTCTGCTCTGCCCCATTGGGCATCACCCGACGGGTTACACTGTTTCAAAGCCATGGCCGCTTTGGGCACGTTACACAGTGAAAAGACCATTGCTCAAATGGCGGTATGTTCCGGCGGCCATTTGACAATGCCTACCGCCCAGGAAAGACAGCTGTTGAGAGGCGCCTCCCTGCAAATACCATAGTCGGCACCTGCATTCCTTCGACCGGGGTACCAAGTTGCCAAAGGGTTGCGTCAATGGATTCGGTTTTACAAGCAGGAGCGCGGTCGTGCCTCCCTTGACGACCGTATGGCTGATGTGATTAATGTGAATAAAAAGTTCAGCTTTTCGAGGCATACTGATAACATAAGTTGAGAGTTTGTGGGGGACCCGTCAGGGCGTCCACGCACGAGGGTCCGCCGGAAGGGAGGTGTCACATGCAGCTATTCAGTTTGAAAACGATGTGGCATTCCACGCCGACCCCTATTCTGGAACTGGGGATGCGCTCGCAATCCCTTCGAAGCCTGGGACTGAAGTGGGCTGAAAAAGAGTTAAGCAAACATTATACGGACTGTCACGATAATCTTCCCCCCATTGTTGCTCGATTCCGGGTGCAAAGTGTCATCAACCTGCTACGGAGCGTTGATCGGGCGATCGCAGATGGTCGAATCGGTCATCGTGCGCGACGGTCCATTATCGAGATATTTATTGGTCGTTTTGTGATGGAGGACAAAGAGCGGCAGGATTGCTTTTTCAAACGGCACGGGTTCGAACCGCCGAGCTTTCTCGTGATGAGCCCGACTAAAAAATGCAATTTGCGATGCACGGGCTGTTACGCGGGCAGCTCGGCCCAAAATGCGGAAACCCTGAGTTATTCAGTGCTCCAGCGGGTAATCCGTGAAAAAACCGAACAGTGGGGGTCTCATTTAACGGTTCTTTCCGGGGGTGAGCCGTTACTGTACAAAAGCGAGGGCAAGGACCTGTTCGATGTTCTGCAGGAGAACCAAGACAATTATTTCATGGCCTTTACCAATGGTACTCTGATTACACGGGATGTTGCGGAAAAAGTAGCGCAGCTGGGCAATCTCTCTTTGGCAATATCCGTGGAAGGGTGGGAAAAAGAGACCGACGAGCGTCGGGGGAAAGGGGTTTTCTCCAAGATCCTTCGGTCAATGGAACATCTCCGCGCGGCAGGTGTGCCCTTCGGCATTTCCACAACCCCCACCCGAAAGAACGCCGAAGTCATCCTCAGCGATGAATTTATCGATTTCTTTTTCAAGGCGCAGGGAGCCGTGTACGGATGGATGTTTCAATACATGCCCATTGGTCGTAGTTATAAGGTGGATCTTATGGTCACGCCGGAGCAACGGCGCTGGATGGCGCAAAAACAGGTGGAACTGATACAAAGAGGCCTCTTTTATGTGGATTTCTGGAACGGAGGTCCTTTGACCATCGGATGTATTTCGGCGGGGCGGCCCGGCGGGTATTTCTACATTGATTGGAACGGCAACATCGCACCGTGTACTTTCTTTCCGTATTACATCGACAATATTTACGATATTTATGGGCGGCAGCTTGATCTGAGCGCTGTGCTGCAATCAAAATACTTTCGTGCCATCCGAGCTTGGCAATGCAACTATGCCTACCAACAGCCGCCGGAAAAGATGCAAAACCTGCTGGTGCCATGCCCATACAGGGATCACTATGAAGAGGCTTACAGAATCGTCCAAGAACACGGCGCCCGGCCCATGGATGAAGATGCTGCAACAGCCATCAAACACGAAACGTACAGGAGGAAGATGATTGCCATGGGTAAGCGCTACGGTGAGGCTCTGAATGCTGTCTGGCAGCAACAATTTTGCGGTTTAAGCCGGGACGATCTCAAAAAAGGGTGCGGCTGTCATTTGTAACCTGTCAAAATCGTACTGATCCGGCATGGAGACCCCAATCGATCGTGCCGGCGCGAAGGGCAAACGCCGCGGGGGAAAGCGTGCGCCCGCCGGTCGTTCGATAGGGGTCCATCCCCTCTCGTGTGTCCACAAGGACCAATGTGATCTCGCCACTGGGGGCGAAAACCCAGCCTAAGGACAGAGAGCTGAATGCGTGCATAAGAAGAACGCAGCCGGGCGGTAGAGCTTTGAGAGCCGATTACAGCACTCTTTAAAGGCTCGTGCAACCGTTGACCAAGTTCTCCACGAGAACTAAGCCCGAGTGGCCGCCATAGAAGGCTTTTGAAGACTGTTCGATGTCGACTTCCTTCATGTGAGCACCTGCCAAGGGAAAGATTGGCAGGAAAGTCTACGCCATGAAAACCATATAAATTCAATTCATTGCCATCATAGAGAGATGCGTACGGTTAAAAGCGGCCTCTGACGACAGGGCAGGGTGAAAAGGTTGAAGGGCGAGACATGGAAGGGAGCGCAGCCGCCCGGATCAGTCATCCTTCAGCATGGGATCGTAATGGCAACGAAACGCTTCCGCGTATCGTTCGATCCAATCCAACACGGCTTCTTGGCCCAGATCTCTGCCCGCCTTTTCGCTTTCGATCCACTTATGCTTCAGGATCTCCTGCAGCTGAAGGCGAATGTAGTCTTGAAAGGTTAAGGAGTTTTTTTGATCCATGACTGGACCTCCACACTCCGGTATGGTTTCGGCAATTCGCCCTAAATGCGTTAAGTCCGCCCCTTACGCCCCGCCCTTCGCCAATCCCCATTTGTCCTCTTTTGCATAAATCATGAGATGCACGACATGGTGGAGGCGGCGGGAATCGAACCCGCGTCCGAAAGCCTTCCGCTTAAGCTTCTACATGCTTAGCCACGGTTTTGAGATTCGCTTCCTCGGGCTCCCCGTGCGCCGGATCCACTGGAAGCTAGCCCTTTAGGTTCTCGTTTTCTCGGCTTTGGGCGAAGCGTCGAAAACCAGCCTGGAGAGTCGACGCTCCTTTCGGCCGTACAGGCTTAGGCCGAAGGAACGGCAGCCGGCTTAAGCGGCTGCAGCGTACGCATAGTCGTCTGCGTTTGTTTTAACCCCGACCGAATACGGGCGGCCAGGACCCCCTGCATGCTTCTTAAGCTTCATGACCTCCGTCGAACCCTTTTCGCCCCCTCGCTGTGATGCATTGCATGGCCACTGGAACTTGGAAGCTCTGAGTGATCACTTTATGCCACCCCTGTTTATAAGCGCGTCCACAAGCACAGTCAAGCTGCAAAGACACAGGCGAGACTGTCCAGCATGAGGGTCTTCATGTTCCCCGCCGCCGTCACTATCTTTCTCATCGGACTCGTCTCTGAGCAGATCACCCAGCTCATGTATCGACCCTGGATAAGCCGGTCGTCTAACCAGGAAAAGCCGGATAAATGAATTTCCGCGCCCTGCAAAACGCATTGATGCCACTGAGTCATCCACCGCTTCATCCTCAATGGATGGTTTTCAGGGAACGCAACAGACGGCGCGAATCCATCAGCGGTTTTGCGCGCGGCAGAGTGCAGGACATCGGTTGCGGTGATCGCTGGGTTGAGGGTGCGCTTGCTGCGCATACCTCATACATCGGTCTGGACTATCCCGCCACCAAACGCAAGGGCTACCCCGGCCTGCCGGATGTATACGCAGACGGCCGGTCTCTGCCACTTGCTCAGATAAGCACCCTGTAGCGTGTCATTTGGACTGGATTTAGGCAGAGGCGACAGCGCCTTAAGGAAACGCAGAATAAATCCCTTCACCTTGAATCTGTCGAAGCACCTTCTCTTTAGAATCAATGGATTGCACAAGCCAAACGCGAATGGTTGTGAATAAATCAGCGTTTCCTTAATGCGATGCTCTCGGGTGGGCCTACGCGCTTTGAGTTGGCGCCCTGGGGCCTATGCGCGTGATGGGTTAAGGGTTTTTGGCTGGCTGGTTTTGCGTGCCGCAGCGCAGGCCATCACGGTGCTTTTGCTGGCGCGCTGGCTGGGGGCAAGCCAGTACGGCGCTTTCGTCGCTGCCGTAGCAGTGGCGAGTTTTTTCACGCCCTTGGCCAGCATGGGCATGGCAGCGGTCATCCTGGGTGATGGCGCGCGCACGCCGCAAGAGATCGACGTCCTGTTGCGCAAGGCAGTGCGGTTATGGCTTAGGGCCAGCTTGGCCGTCACCCCCATCGCTGTGGTGGCGATATACGCTAGTTTGCCGCCGGCCGCGCCGCTTGCGGCGCTAGCCGCCTTGGCCTTAGCCGAGGTCGCTGCGGTCTCGTTGGTCGAGCTCCTCGCCCGGGTCGCCCAAGCCAAACAGCGCGCCGGTTACTACGGCGCCATCCTCGCTGGGCTTCCCTGGTCGCGTCTGGCCGTGCTGCTTGTGCTGGCAGCATGGGTTGAGCCGTCACTCGATGCCTGGGTGCTGGCCTATGCCGTGGCAAGCCTCCTCTATGCCGCTGTCATCGCCGCTGTTATTTTGCCTCGTGCCTGCCCCACCGATCTGACGCAGCCACAATACATGCGCAATCCCGCTACAGTCGGCCGATGTGGATATAAGTCACTCTCTGCCGCCAACTTGGCGCGCGAAGGTACGCCGTTCGTTGCGGGTGCCTTAGCCTCTCGCCTGCAGGCCGAGTTCAACAAACCCGTACTCGCCCAACTGGGTTATGCCCAGGTGGGCGCCTTTGGCGTCGCACAGCGGGTGATCGACCTGGCGACACTGCCACTGGCTGCGTTGCAGGAAGCGTTGTGGCCGCGCGTTTTCGCTACACCTCATCCCTACGCCCGCCTGTGGCGCACTGGTGCAAGCTTGCTCCTGCTCGCGCTCACAGCGGGGGAGGGCTCGTGATGGCTGCGCCACTGCTGCCCTGGTTGCTCGGGCCGGAGTATGCGCCTGCTGCGGAAATACTGGCGCTGCTGGCCTTCCTGCCGGCAGTGCAGTGGCTACGCAACCTCGGCAATGCCTATCTCATGCTCAGAGGCCAAAGTCAGAAGCTCTCGCTGGTGTATGCCGCTGCCGCCGCTGCGGGCGTGCTGCTGGCACTGCTGCTGGTGCCGCCGTACGGGGTTGACGGGGCAGTGTGGGCGATGTATGGGGGTGAAGGCATGGCGATCATCACACAAGGCATCTTGTCATGGATACCTGGGAGGAAGGCATGACCGATCCAAGCCCGCAGCTTTTTGCCAACTATGCCCGCCACTACGATTCGATGGCGGTGGTCGAGCGCCTGCCGGATGACTTGGAACGCTTGAAACGCGACCGGCTGCCACGTTGGATCGATGAGGTGCCCAAGAATAGCCGTATCCTCGATGCAGGCTGTGCGCAGGGACATCTGTTGGCCGCCTTGT
>NZ_JBRAHS010000025.1:0-1201 GCF_052743555.1 Desulfosoma sp. | reverse complement strand
CTTGCCGACATGCACCCGCGCCCGCATGTCTTTGACCCGTGCCTGATCGCTGTGGCACGCAAATGAACCCGGCGGTGTTGTTCGTCGTACCCGATCTAGCCGCTGGCGGCGCTCAGCCGATGAACGTGCGCCTAGCGCAACAGCTCATGCATCGTGGCTGGGAGGTGGGGCTGGCAGTGTTGTTTTCGCGGGCAGAGGTCATCGCGCCTGCTATGCTGGCTGGGCTTGCTATCCACCGCTTCAATGCGACCGGCTTACCATCAAAGCTTGCTGCGCTGCTGCGCTTGTCCAGGCTGGCGCGGCGTTATGAACTCGTGATTGGCGGTGTGCAATTTGCCGCGACCAACTACGGTTATCTTGCCGCGCGGCTAGCCGGGCGGCCGTTTCTGAGTTGGACCCACACAAATTTTGCGCGTCATCAAGTGTGCGCCGGGGTCGTGGATCGGGCCATTAGCCGCTGGGTCTATCGGCGCTGCCCGCAAGTGGTCTTCCCCTCGCTGGGCGCGCTGGAGGGGCTGCGTCAGGTGCTGGGCAAAACGCCCCGTGGTGCACGTTGGCAGGTGATCGAGAATTTCATCGATCGGCCATCCGCGCCAGCGTCCAAGGCGGTTCCTGACCCGGTCGTTTTCGCCAAGCCCGTGGTCATCGGCATCGGCCGCTTAGCCGAGCAAAAGGCCTTCGACCGCCTGATCCGCGTTCATGCCACCTTGCGCGCTGAGGGGCTGGATCATCATTTATTGATCCTGGGCGATGGCCCTTTGCGCGCAGAACTTAAGGCGCAGGCACAGGCGTTGGGTGTCGCACAGACCGTGTTCATGCCAGGTCATGTCGGCAACGTCCCGGATTGGCTTGGGCATTCTGCCGTATTTGCCTTATGTTCGCGCTATGAAGGCTTCGCGCTCGTCTTGCTGGAAGCGCTCAGTTGTGGCGTTCCTGTAGCGGCGATGGACTGCCCATCCGGGCCGCGCGAGATTTTGCAGGACGGGCGTTTCGGCCTGTTGGTGCCCGATGGCGACGAGGCGGCATTGACCGAGGCGATCGGCCGCCTGTTGCGTGACGCGACGCTGCGAGCCCGCTATGCGGCCTTAGGCATACAGCGCGCCGCAGACTATCGCGCTGAGCGCATCATGCCCCGGTGGGAGGCCCTGCTTGGGGAGATCGTTGCCGCGCACCGGAGGCGTCGTGGCTGAGCGGGTTTCCA
>NZ_JBRAHS010000024.1:0-38548 GCF_052743555.1 Desulfosoma sp. | reverse complement strand
CGTCGGCACATCGGTCCTGAAATTCAAAATGGGCCCGCCGCCCTTCTTGGACTTGCGCCATTCGTTCTTTGATGACTTCCGTAGGGAGGGTATTGATCTGCTGAATGAACATGTGGGTCAGTTCTTCATGAGACCAACCGTAAAACGACACGGCTGCTCGATTGGCGTCCACAATGCGGCCATCCTGGGGATCGATGAGCAGTTTGACGGCCTTGTGGTCCCGAATAAGACTTCTGTATCGAGCTTCACTTTGACGGGGTCGCTCTTCCGCCAGGCCTCGTAGTTATTAACGATCATGGTTTTTTTGTTCATGCCGCATCGGCCCACAAAGGGGCCTTCTTGAAGTCATGGTGCCCTTGAGAGAGTGGAGCATCGCAAAATTTCTTGGGCACATTTTCGGACCAGTGCACGCGTTGAACGGTGGAGCCACTGCTTCCCAAAGTGGCGTAAAAGCCTTCCGAGCTTTCCGGTAGATCCGCTACAGCGCGAAGTGTCTGGGGCAGAATCTGGTCCACACCTTGGGTTTCGGAACGTTCCAAGAGATCCAACCGTATTTCCTGGATTTTCCGGGAAAGCCACTCCTGGCTCTGGTCCCGCAGGCACAAGATGTACGCGTCTACCCCCTCCGAAGCGCCTTTCGGCGTCGACATCCTCAGCCCCACCGGAACATTTCGACCCGATCGCGTTTGCACGAAAACGGTCTCATCGCCTTTGGTGCGCCGTCTTCGCCGTGCCAACCCCCAAAGGCCTTCGTCCACACGGTTTTTCCTCTCATCGCGCACGGTCAAAATCTGCGCCAAAGGTTTGCCCTAGACCTCCTGGGCCGGCCATTCCGTCCGCTTTTCCGCTTCGAGATTCCACACATCCACACGGCCTTGAGCATCTGTGGCGATGACCGCCTCGCTCAGAGCCTGCAAGACATCCGACTGCCGTGCCAAAGATCGACGCAGTTCGGACTCGGCATGATAGAGCCTTTCAGAGTGAGCCTTGCGCGCACTTTGGTGCGCCAAAAAGACTAAGGCAGCCAAAAGGGCTCCAAAACCGAGGATGTGGCCTATGATGGAAAAAGACAAAATGCGACTTTTGGCTTCTGCTTCTTGACGGTCCATCGTGGCAATCAGAAACCAGAGGGCCCTTTGACGGCCGTGATGGCCGCCGTCACCGGCACGCCGCGGTAATCCGCCCCATGAACCACGCCGGATTGTCCGCGAGCGGCCATGACTGCCGGAAGATCTTGCCGGGACAAAGGGAAGCGAGGACGCAGCGCCGCATCGGGCTTGTGGCGCAGTGCATTCAAAACCACAACCTCATCTTCCTCACGCTGCACCAGCAACACTTCCCCCGTCGCACTGGGCACCGGCCACGCTTGGATCATGGGGTCGATGAATCGAGAGGCCCTGGTCACTAGCAAAGCCCCTCCCAAAGGCTGCGTGGAGGAACCGCCGCCGACGATAGGCACGGCGACATCCAAGCAGCCCGACTCTGTACGCGGATCAATATGCATGTCGGTCATCACCTGCAGGCCCGTCCGAAGTGCCTCCCTGAGACCCTCCAAACCTTCTGGCGGCACCCCGCGCCGGCCGCTCAACGAAAACCGAACCCGCCCTTCTCGGTCCAGAGGGACCACATCGTCCACATCGTGGCTGACGGCGACGTACCGCAGCAGATCCTGCAAAGGTTTCGGAAGCGCCATTTCGTCGCCGACCAGATGGTGGGCCAACGGTTCCAAAAAGGCCGAAGAGTTTTGGAGCGCCAGAGCGTCGTCTTTTTGGTCCTGAACCCAGGCGGCCAATTCCGCAGCCTTGGAAGCGGCGATGGTGCGAAGAAAATGTGCCGTTTCTTTGGCATGAATTTCATGATGCGCGCGAAAAAACATTAGTCCACCCGCGGCAAAGGCTATGGCGGCGCTACAGCACAACGCGATCCATCGCAGGGACATTGCAGCGGGTTTTTGTTCGCCGTTCATATGAGTTCTCCTCCAGCCTCAAGCCAAGCCAAGGCCTTTTGCGCCGCGTCCTGTTCCGCCGCCTTTTTGCTCTTGCCCACGCCGCGAGCCAGCAGGCGCCCTTCGAGACTCACAGTGACGTAAAAAACCTTGTCGTGATCCGGCCCTTCTTCGCGTTCTACCACGTATTGCGGCACCATGCGTTTTTTCGCCTGCGTGGCTTCTTGAAGCTGCGTCTTGAAATCCTTGTCCAGGCGGCGCAAGGGATCCTCTTCAGTGACCATTTGCTCCAGCTTTTCATCGAAAAGGCGGCGCACCACATGAAAAGCGGCGTCTAGTCCTCCGTCCAGATACACCGCTCCAAGCAGGGCTTCCACGGCATCCGCCAGAATGGACGGCTTATCCCGCCCTCCGGACATCTCCTCACCCTTTCCCAGCCGCATCAGGTCTCCCAATCCCAAGTCGGCGGCGATGGCTGCCAGACGCCCTTCGTTGACCAGGGATGCCCGCATGCGAGACAAGCTTCCTTCATCGGCTTGGGGGAATTTTATGAGAAGCATGTGGGAAATGACAAGACTCAGAACCGAATCCCCGAGAAACTCCAACCGTTCGTTGTCGTCAAGGCCCGTTTCAGTTCTTTCATGGGCGTAGGACCGATGCACTAGGGCCTGGTGTATCAGGTCGATACTCTGAAAGCGGTACCCCAAAAGATCTTGAAGACGGTGCAGGGGCCTTGTGCTCACAAAATTTTCCTGTTAGGAGCGGAAGGATGGTTTGCGTGAATGCCATGACGAGGTATTCTTTTCCGCCATGCCGCCCTCTGTCAAGGCACGAAAGCACAGGGAGGTCACATTGATCAGTTGGGTCTCTTCCTACACGCCTTTGTCGCCCCGCTTTGTGTTTCTGGACCGTGACGGCATTTTGAACCGGGATCGTCCCGATTACGTCAAAAGCCGCCATGAGTTTATCTTCTATGCCGATGCCTTGGAAGCCCTTCGACGGCTGCGAAGGCGAGGTGTGCACGTGGTGATCATCAGCAACCAATCCGCGCTTCACCGCGGTCTGATGGACTGGAATGCCTTTTTCGAACTGCACCATTATATGATTTGCGAAGTGCGCAGCGCCGGAGGGTGGATTCATGCGGCCTTTTATTGTCCTCATCGACCCGACGAAAACTGTTCATGCCGAAAGCCCCAACCCGGCATGCTTCTGGCGGCGGCCTCCTTGTTTTCGATTTGTCTCGCAGCAACGGCCTTTATCGGGGATAAGCTCAGCGATGTGGCCGCCGCTGAAAGGGCGGGATGCTTTCCCGTCCTTGTGCGCCGCTCATCCGAGCCCGTGGACATGCCTGGCCACGTTCCTGTGTACAATTCTCTGCTCGATGCTGTAAAAGGATGGCTGTAATTTTTTCGGAAAGCGAGCAGCGCGAGTGAAAATACCTTCAGTAGGAGCGGCGCCAGCCGCGACACCTTATCGCGCCTTGCGACGCTCCTACGAAATGAAACGCAAACGGTCCTCAAAGGCCACCCTGAATAGAATGAAACGTAAACGGCGTATCCCGTTCCCACAAAACGAAAGGTTCGGCAGACTCCCACGGAGCGGCCACTCAGGAGCGCAATGATGGAGACATGTGAAAGATCCCCCTTGGAAGGTCGTAAGGTCCCGGTGGATGCGCAAGGCATCGTCAATTACACGCAAGTCTTTTACAACGCCCCGGCACCCGTGCTCTACGAACAGGCCATCAAACGCCACGAAGGGCTCTTGGCTCGCAACGGTCCCTTGGTAGTGCGCACGGGAGCCTACACCGGGCGTGCACCCCACGACAAATTTCTTGTTCGGGAACCCTCCTGCGAGGACAAGATCTGGTGGGGACCCGTCAATCGAGCTTTTGAGCCCACGGATTTCGACAAGCTGGAAGCACGGCTCTTGGCGTACCTGCAGGGTCGGGAAATCTACGTGCAGGATTGTTACGTGGGCGCCGACCCACAGTATCGCGTGGCGGTGCGTATCATCACGGAGATGGCCTGGCAGAGCCTGTTTGCCCGCAACATGTTTATTCGCCTTCATGATCGCCAGGAACTGGCCGATTTTCAACCGGAATACACCCTCATCGCCGCCCCTCACTTTCGTGCATCCCCCGAATGGGACCACACGCGGTCCGGCGCCTTTATCATCGAACATTTCGGCAAAAAACGTATCCTCATCGGTGGAACGGGCTACGGAGGCGAAATCAAAAAGTCCGTCTTCACCATGATGAACTTTATTTTGCCGCAGAAGGGCGTGTTTCCCATGCATTGCTCGGCCAATGTGGGTCCGGACGGGCATTCGGCTATCTTTTTCGGTCTTTCCGGTACCGGAAAAACCAGTCTTTCGGCGGATCCGAACCGAACCCTGGTGGGCGATGACGAACACGGCTGGAGCGACAACGGCATCTTCAATTTTGAAGGCGGGTGCTATGCCAAGGTCATTCGATTGTCCTCGGAAGCCGAACCGCAGATCTATCGATGCACGCAGCGCTTTGGCACGGTTTTGGAGAATGTGGCCATCGACCCTCAGACGCGGGAAATCGACCTAGACGACGATACCTTGACGGAAAACACCCGCGCCGCCTATCCCCTGTCTTTCATTGAAAACGCCTCGCCCAGCGGCATGGCGCCCCATCCCAAGGACATCGTCATGCTCACCTGCGACGCCTTTGGTGTGCTGCCGCCCATTGCACGATTGCGTCCTCATGAAGCCATGTACCATTTTCTTTCCGGTTACACGGCCAAGGTGGCCGGCACGGAAGCCGGCATCACGGAACCTCAGGCCACTTTCAGCACCTGCTTCGGCGCTCCTTTCATGGCGCTGCCTCCCCACGTCTACGCCGAACTCCTGCGGCGTCGCATGGAAGCCCACGGGGCTCGCTGCTGGCTTATCAATACGGGCTGGATTCAAGGACCTCATGGTGTCGGCCGACGCATTCCCATCGCCTATACCCGTGCCATGGTGCAGGCGGCCTTGAACGGTGCTCTGGACACCGTAGCCTTTCACAAGGAAACCTACTTCGGGCTGCTGGTGCCCGAAGAATGCCCCGGTGTTCCCAAGGAACTGCTGACCCCCGTCGCCACCTGGCATGACCCCAAAGCTTACGCCGATCAAGTGGAACACCTGAAAGGGCTTTTTCGAAAAAACTTCGAACAATACGCCGACCAGGTGGAACCTGCCGTCCTGTCCGTGTTGGAATAAAAGGGATCCTCTATGTTTTTTCCGCCGTTTCTCCTGATCTTCTTTTTTCTGTTCCTCTTCTTGCTGTTTCTGGTCTTCGGGCTTGTCAAGTTCGGGCTCTTTGCCATGGCTTTCGCCAGGCTGGGCATCCCTCCCGAACAGCTTTTTTCCCTGCTTTTCTTGTGCATTATCGGCAGTATGATCAATATTCCCGTTAAGCGGCTTCGACTGGACGACGAGCCTGCGCCCATCGATCTGGTGGCCTTTTTCGGACTGCGCTACCGCCCGCCTCGGTGGCGGCAACCTCGAGAAATGGTTCTGGCGGTCAACCTGGGCGGTGCTGTCATTCCCACCTTGCTTTCCCTCTATCTCTTGATCCACGCGCAGCATCCCCTGCGAATGCTCTTGGGTACCGGCGTCGTCACTTACGTAATCCATCGCATCGCCCGACCCGTTCCCGGGTTGGGCATCGCTACACCCATGTTCATTCCACCTTTGATAGCCGCTCTAGCCGCCCTCGTTTTCAATCCCTCGTGGGCGCCTCCCACGGCCTATGTCGCTGGAACATTGGGAACCCTTATTGGTGCCGATCTGCTGAACCTTCATCGCCTTCGCGAACTGCGGGCACCGGTGGCTTCCATCGGAGGGGCCGGCACATTTGATGGTATTTTCCTGACGGGTATTCTCGCGGTTCTCCTGTCTTGGTAACCGAAGGAGATAGATATGTCCCCAAGCGCCGTTTATCACATTGATCTTCGGGCCGATGATGCCTGCAATCTTTTGGACAAAATCTCGTGGCTTCTCAAAGAGGCCGGCATGGCCCGGCGCATTCCGAAAAGGGCCTTGACCGCCGTTAAGATGCATTTTGGAGAGCGAGGCAACACAGCCTTTGTGCGGCCTCTTTTAGTCAGGCCGATCATCGACGCCATTGCAGCGGCCGATGGGCGACCGTTTCTCACCGATGCGGGAACCCTTTACGTGGGCACGCGAGGCAATGCCGTGGATCATCTGCTCACAGCCATGCGCAACGGATTCGTTGTGGAAGTGGTGGGCGCTCCAGTGGTCATCGCCGACGGCCTGGACGGCCGGGATGAGGTGGCGGTCCCGGTTTGCCTGCCACGGTGTCAGGACGTCTATATTGCGTCCGCCCTGGCTCGCGCCGACGCTCTGGTCTCCGTGGCTCACTTCAAACTGCACGAATTGGCCGGATTCGGCGGCGCCATCAAGAACGTGGGGATGGGCGGCGCCTCACGGCGCGGCAAGATGGCGCAACACAGTGTCATGGAGCCCAAGATTCGGCCGAAAAAATGTATCGCCTGTGGATCCTGCATCAAGGTGTGCGCGCACGAGGCCGTCACTTTGGTGCAACGCCCGGAAGGTATGGCCCGCCCCAAGGAAACCATCAAGAAAGTGGCTCGCATCGATGCTTCTCAATGCGTGGGGTGCGGCTCCTGCATTCATGCATGTCCCGAAGAAGCGATCGATATTCAGTGGGATAAAGATATCACCGGATTCATGGAGCGCATGGTGGAATACACCGTAGGAGCCCTTCACGGAAAGGAAGACAAGAGCTTCTTCATCAATTTTCTCACCCAGATCTCTCCCGCCTGTGACTGCCATGCATCGGCGGATGCGCCCATTGTGGCGGATATCGGCATCCTGGCCTCGGTCGATCCCGTGGCCATTGACCAGGCGTCGGTGGATCTCGTGAATGCACAACCCGTCTTAGCCAACAGCCATCTCGGGACCATGAACCCGCCGCCTGAGGACAAGATTCGTGGCGTCTACCCTCATATTCCTTGGGAACATCAATTGGAATACGCCGAATCCCTTGGGCTGGGCTCTCGGCAATATCAGCTCATCACCGTCACCCCTCCCAAAAAGCGCAAAACCCACTGAAAGGCTCCAGGCCAAGGGCTTGCCAAAAGGGTTTGACTGCAGTAAAAAAGGCGGCGGAAGTGCCAAGCTCACTGGTGGGGCTCCCGGACTTCAAATCCGGTGTGGGGCGCTGAGGGGCGTCCCAGGTGGGTTCGATTCCCATGCACTTCCGCCATCTTTTATGATTTTTGGCTGAGGCCGCACATCAAGGCGTAAAGCGTTTCCATGCGGGGAACATGCACGCCGAGGCGCCTGGCGATGCGCACGGCGTTGCCCAATATGGCTTCCACTTCCATGGGCCGTCCCGCCTCGTAATCCAAAAGCATGCTTGTCTTGTACGGGGTCATTTTGCGGGTATCGGTGATCATGCGCTCCACCACATCGTCGGGAAGCGCGTGTCCCGCCGCCGACGCCACGGCACACACCTCTTCCATGACCGCCCGCACGAGCCGAGCGGTTTCATCATGACCCAGCATTTCTGAGGTGTTGGCACCGCCACACAGAACAGACATGGGATTGAACGGCGCATTCCACACCAGTTTGTGCCACCGAGCCGTCACCACATTGGGCGTCACCTCACAGGGTACACCAGCCCGGCGAAACATTTCGGCCAGCTTTTCCGCCCTGCTGGAGGTTCCTTCAGGATAACGGCCCAGAACCAGGCGGCCGTAGTCCTGATGCAGCACACAGCCGGGGGCCGTGCGATGCACACAGATGAAGGCTAACCCGCTGAGAATTTCATTGTCGGGAAAGGCCTCAGCCACGGGCCGCTCCACATCCACTCCGTTTTGAATAAGAAGCAACGCTGTTTTCGGCCCCACGGCTGCTCGAAGCAGTTCCGCCGGCCGAATGTGCTTGAGAACCTTTAAACCCACCAGAATCACGTCGGGATACCGGCCAAGATCCTCGGCCTTATGCAGGACGCGATCCGGCCGAAAATGAAAATCGCCCGCCGCACTTTCAATGCGGATTCCTTCCCGAACCACCACTGAGTAATCGGATCGGGCCACCACGGACACGCGCGCACCCGCTTGAGCTAAACGGCCCCCGTAGTAGCCGCCGATGGCTCCAGCCCCCACGACCAATACGTCCATTCACTCCACCTCCTCTGCCTTTGACCCTTCAAGAGCCTGTCTGAGGATGGCTCTTCGGGGCCGTTTTTGTCGCACTCTGTAGGAGCGCCGCAAGGCGCGATCAAGCGTCGAGGTTTGCCCCGCTCCTACTGCAGATATTCTCGGACGGCCTTTTTCAGGAGCTAGTCCGAGAACACCTTCAACACGAGCCGCGCACGCTCCCTGCCTTATCGCGGCTTGCGCCGCTTCTACAGCAGGGGTTGTCGAACGGCCTTAGAGGAGGCCGTCCGAGAACTCATCTCTTACGGTCCGCGGCCTGCTCATTTCAATGCGTAGCAAGGCTGCATTTGACCACATTCGGCATTCTCGGACACGCTTCGAGGGGAGCGGCGCACGTCACGACATTTCATCAGGTCTTTGCGCCGCTCTGAAGCAACGAACCGGGCAGCCCCTGCGTCCGGCAGAAGCCGGCCGCTTCATGAGACAGACGGCGATCTCGTGATCCCTGGGGCAGGAACCGCGGAGCCGCCCATTGGTGCGACGAAAAAACCGGCCTTCACAACCTTGCGGGCGATTTTCGATCCAAGGCCGTCGCTGGCGCACTGACGCTTGGGCCTTCCAAGAGGCGCACTTCCACGGGAACACCGAATTCCTGCCGCAATTCAAAGGCGGTTTTCCGCACCAGGTGTTCCAGTTCCTTAATTTCATCGCTGAAAAGAGCTTCTTCCATGCCCAGACGCACTTCCAGGGCTTTGTACCCGCCTTGCTGCACAAGGTGCACGGAAAGCCGCTGGGGCGCAAAGCCCACGGTCTGAGCGACGCGAACCGCCACCTGGTCTTTTTGAATCTTGACACCCTGAATGACCATGAGGTCGTCCACACGCTGCGGCAACCATTCCACGCGAAGCAAGGTTCGTCCACACGGGCAGGGTCGACCCACCACGCGCACCAAATCCCCTGTACGAAAGCGAATCAAGGGGAAGGCTTGAATGGTCAGGCTGGTCAGAACCAATTCGCCGCTCTCCCCTTCGGCCACCGGTTCCTGCGTTTCAGGGTTCAGCACTTCCACCGCGAAATGGTCCTCAGCCACATGCAGCCCCTCATGAGCCCCGCACTCGTAGGCCACCGCCGGGCCGGGCACTTCGCTCAGTCCGTAATGCTGCCACGTGGTCACATGAAGATATTCTTCGATGGCCCGGCGCACAGCAGGCTCGGCAGGTTCACCCACGAGGATCAAGGTCTTGAGGGACAGTTCGTTGGGATTGATGTCCGCGGCAAACAGGAGTTCCTGCAACTGGATCGCCGAGCTGGGGGTTGTGACCAGCACCGAAGTCTTATAGTCTCGAAGCACCAGAATTTGCTTGCTGATGTGCAAAGCATTCAAGGGGATCACCCCCGCCTGCAGCGCCTCGGCCCCGTCCTTGTAATCCCGGCCCCAGTTGGCCAAACCTGGATGCAAAACAATCTGCAAGATATCGTCGGCGCTCACCCCCGCCGCCCGCAGGGCTCGGGCCACCATATCCTTCCACACTCTGAGGTCCCTTGCGGTGTAACCGCTCACCGTCAGTCCACCGGCGGCTCCCGGAGCCGTATGAATGCGTACGATGTCCCGCAAGGGCACGGCAAACAACCCGTAGGGGTAATGTTCAATGAAATGCCGGCGTTCGGTAAAAGGCAGGCGCCTGAGGTCCTCAAGGCTCGTGATGTCCTGAGGGGACAGGCCCAGAGCTTGAAAACGGTTGCGATAAAACGGCACGCTTCGATAAGCTCGATTGCAGGAGACCTGAAGCTGCTCCAACTGCTGCTGCCGTCGTTCTTCAGGACTCCAACCTTCCCCGTTGCCGTTCCTTAAACCGCCCATCAGGCCCTCCCCTCCGCAAACTCCCGATAATCCTTGCCCAAGTACGCCCTTTTGACTTCCTGATCTTCCAGCAGGTCTTGAGCCCGCCCTTGCAGGACCATGCGGCCCGTTTCCAAAACGTAGCCGCGGGACGCTACGGCCAAGGCGGCTCGAGCGTTTTGTTCTACAAGAAGAAAAGTGATGCCTTCGGCGTTGAGCTGCACAATGATTTCAAAAATCTTTTCCACCAGAAGCGGCGCCAGGCCTGTGGAAGGCTCATCTAGCAGCATAAGCTTCGGGCGGCTCATGAGGGCTCGAGCCATGGCCAGCATCTGTTGTTCCCCTCCGGAAAGGGAACCGGCCGGCTGTTTTTTCCGTTCGGCCAGAATGGGAAACAGGTAAAAGACGCGCTCCAGATCTCGGCGCACACCTTCCTTGTCCCCACGGCGCAGCCGCAGATAGGCTCCCAATATCAGATTGTCCATGACGCTCATGGGTGGAAACAGCCATCGCCCTTCGGGGACGAGCCCGATCCCCGCGGCGACGATCTCAGGCGGCTTTCTGCCGGCAATGGAGCTGTTTTCCATGAGAATTTCCCCCTGCCAGGGAACAATCAGCCCGGCCACGGCCTTGAGCAAAGAGCTCTTACCCGCCCCGTTGGCGCCCACCAAGGCCACGATTTCCCCTTGCCTCACGGAAAGACTCACTCCATGCAAAGCTTCAATACGGCCGTATCCAGCTCGAAGGTTACGAACCACCAACATTGGTCCAAACCGCCTTTGCCCCTCTCAGCGTCTCTTCCCCAAATAGGCTTCCATCACGGCCTCACTGGCCTGAATTTCTCGAGGGCCTCCTTCCGCCAGCTTGCGACCGCGATCCAGCACCACGATGCGATCGGAAATGTCCATGGTGAGGTTCATGTCGTGTTCCACCAGCAGCACGGTGACGCCCAAAGCGCAAATTTTTTGCACGAGATGGGACAATCGCTCCGTTTCCACGGCGTTGAGCCCTGCGGCGGGCTCATCCAACAGCAGGAGCTTCGGATCGCTAGCTAAAGCGCGCGCAATTTCCACCAGGCGCTGCCAACCAAAGGGCAGGTCCACGGCCCTTCGCTGCGCAGCATCCGCCAGCCCGACCATGTCCAAAAGTTCCATGGCCCGTTGTCGCGCCCATCGCTCTTCCCGGCGCACCCACGGCCATCGGGCCATGGCTCCCAGCAAGCCGCAGCGGGTTTGACTGTGGCAGCCCACGAGCACATTTTCCAGCACGGTCATGCTGCCGAAAAGTTCCACATTCTGAAAGGTTCGCCCAATACCGCGCCGCACCAATTCATACATGGGCCGGCCGTGAATGGCCATGCCGTCCAGTGACACGGATCCTTTGTCGGGAGCCAAAGCGCCGGAGATGACATTGAAAAGGGTGGTCTTTCCGGCCCCGTTGGGTCCGATCAGGGCGTGAATGTGACGGCGTGCCACCGAAAAGGACACATCATACAAAGCCTGAACCCCGCCAAAGGCTTTGCAAACCCCCTCGATTTTTAAAAAAGCCTGTGCTGTGCTCACTGCCCGTCCCCCACCCCCGTAACGACGCTTTCCCTTTGACGTGCGCGGAACCGAGCACGCTGCACAGCGTCCAGGACGCCTCGAGTGAGTCCCTGGGGAAGAAAAATCATGACCACCATGAGAATCAAACCATAGATCATCATTTCGTAGTCAGAAAACACGTGAAGCCATTCCGGAAGCAAAGTGATGACTGAAGCCCCGAGCAAAGAACCCCAGATGCTGGCCATGCCGCCGATGACCACCATGGTGACCATGCGAATGGACATCAGAAAGTCAAAGGAACTGGGGCTGATGAATCCCAAAAGATGGGCGTAAAGGTATCCGGCCAAAGCGGCCATCACGGCGCTGAAGGAAAACATCACCGCTTTCAGGTGCGCCGTATGAATGCCACAGGCGGCCGCCGCGCCCTGGCTGTCCCCCAGGGCTCGAAGCGCCCAACCCACCCGCGAATCCACCACACGGCCGCACAATATGAAGCAGAGCACCACCATGGCCCACACAGCGTAAAAACCGCTTCGGCCAAATTCCACCATGATGGATCCAACGACCAGAGGAGGAATGCCCACCAACCCCGAGGCCCCTCCGGTATAGGTGTCCCATTCTCGAAAGATGACGTGCGCAATGATGCCCAAGCCCAGGGTTCCCATGGCCAGGTAGTAACCGGAAAGACGAAGCACCGGCCGCCCGATGCCATAGCCCACAAGGCACGCCGCCGCCAACACCACAGGCAGCGCCGCCAAAGGGGACCACTGAAAGTGGGTGGTGAGAATGCCTGAGCCGTAGGCGCCCCAACCAAAAAAAGCGGCGTGCCCCAGAGAAATTTGGCCGGCATAGCCCATGAGCATGTTCAGACCCAGAGCCAACAGGGTGTGAATGCCGATGACGATGAGAAGTTGAAGGGTGTAGGGGTTGTGGACCCAAAAACCCACGGCCGCAACCCCCAAGGTCAGCGCGGCGGTCGACCACAGCCTTTTTCCGAAAACCACCAAGACTCCTTCGCTGCACCGAAACCTAAAATCGTTTCACCGCCGAAGCGCCCAAAAGCCCGGACGGACGCACCATCAAAATGATCAAGAGAACCAGAAAGGCAACGGCATCCTTGATCCCCGAAGAAAAATAGCCCACCCCAAAAGATTCCAACACACCCAGCACAATCCCTCCAAGAGCCGCCCCCCAATGGCTTCCCAGCCCTCCCAGCATCGCCGCGCAAAACCCCTTGAGGCCCAGCATGGTGCCCATATCGTAACTGCACATGGTAATGGGGGCGATGATCACACCACCCACAGCCCCTAACGCGGCACTCAGAGCAAAGGCCAACAGCACCATGCGTTCGCTGGGAATGCCCAAAATCCAGGCAGCGTGTCGATGAATGGCGCAGGCTTCCATGGCCTTCCCGGTCAGCGTGCGCTTGGCGAAAAGATGCAAGCCCGTCATCAAGGCCACCACGATGCCCACAATCCACAGGCTCTGCGGCATGAGCGCCGCTTCCAGAATGCGCACGGGCTCCACCGAGGACGTCATGGCCGGCACGCTGTGGGGATCCTTGCCCCACACGCGCATGGCCACACCCCTGAGAAAAATGCTCGCGCCCACGGTGATGATGATGAGGGTGATCGGTTCCGCTTTCTTGACCATTCGCAGGGCGATCCGTTCCAGAAGAAGGCCCAGCACAGCCACCAACGCCACGGCTGCGGCAAAGGCCGCCACCATAGGCCATCCCATTGCCACGCCCAGGGTATAAAAGCTCAGGCCACCCAGCATCACCCATTCGCCTTGAGCGAAGTTGATGAGCTCCGTGGCGTTGTAGAGCACATTGAACCCCAAAGCGATGAGCCCGTAGATGGCCCCGGTGGTCACGCCGGTGAGGAAAAACTGCAGAAACTCACTCATGTGAAGGGACGTGTCCTCTTTTAGTCCAAAAGCTTCCAGGTGCCGTTTCGAATTTCCACCATGACAAAAGCCTCAGGACCCAAGCCGTTATGGTCTTGAGGCGTCATGGTGAACACCCCGCTGATCCCCACATGGCCGGAAATCTTTTCCAAATTGTCGCGAATCTTGGCCTTGTCACCGCCCGTGCCTTGAAGGGCTTTGGCCAGCATCTGCATGGCGTCGTAGGCATAGCCTCCAAAACCGGACACACCGCCGCCATAGCGCTGCGTGTAGTCGGCAGCGTATTTGGCCAAGACAGCCTTTTGCGGATCGGAGTCCGGCAAGAGATCGGTGACGAGAATCTTGCCTGTGGGCAGGCGAATGCCTTCCGCCGCCTCGCCGGCCAGTTCGATAAACTTAGGTGAGGCCACGCCATGGCTTTGGTAAAGAGGGAAGGAGAGTCCAAGCTGACGCATGTTTTTCGCCACCACCGCGGGCCCCGGATTGGTGCCCCAACACACGACGGCATCCGGGTTTTCCCCTTTGATCTTGGTCAACTGCGCCGTCATGTCCGTATCGTTGGCGCCGTAAGCCTCTTCTTTGACGATTTTGATGCCGTATTCAGGAGCCTGCTTGACCAGCTGATCTCGACCACTCACCCCAAAGGCGTTGGTCACCGAGAGAATGCCGATGTTTTTGATGCCATGTTTTTGCATGTGCTTGTAAATGGCGGCCACGGCCAGAACATCGCTTTGGGCCGTCTTGAAAACGTAGGGCTTCACGGGCTCCACAATCTGAATGCCGGCGGCACAACTGATGAGCGGCACCTGAACCCGTTCCACAATGGGCATCACGGCCAGTGTGGTGGGCGTCAAGCTGGGGCCGATGATGGCCAATACATTGTCCTTGCTGATGAGCTTGTTGACGGCCAGAACCGCCTTGGTGGGATCCCCTTCCGTGTCGTAGATCACGGCTTCCACCGGTCGACCGTCAATGCCTCCTCGAGCATTGATTTCGTCGACAGCCATCTCCAGACTTTTCTTCTCGGGATCCCCGAGAAAAGAGGAAGAGCCCGTGATGGAAAAAATACCCCCAATCTTGTACGGCTCGGCGCCAAAAAGGGCCTTGGGCCCCACCACGCATCCCAGCACCACCGCTGCCGCCGCCATCCAAGAAACCCACGCTCTTGCCTTGCGTTCCATCGCTCCTCCTCCCCTAGTCTGACCCTGTCTTTGCCAAAGACGGCTCAAAATTCCGTCGCTTCAGCGCGGACGAACGTTTCGAGCCGTCATGCCACCCGTTACATGGTGTACACCTTGCTGCCGTTGATGACGGTGACGCCGTTTTCCATGAGCACGCGCACCGCTTCATCCAGATTGTCAAAGCGAAAAATGATCACCGCATTGTTTCCGCTCTGCTGCACAAAAGCGTACATGTATTCCACGTTGATGCCCGCCTTTCGCAAAATGTCCAAGATTTTGTACAAGCCGCCGGGACGGTCCTCCACTTCCACCGCCACGACGTCCGTCTTGCCCACGGTAAAGCCGTTGGCTTTAAGAGCTTCTTTGGCCTTGTCGTTATCGTTGACGATGAGGCGCAAGATGCCGAAATCGGAGGTGTCCGCCAACGACAGCGCTCGAATGTTTACGCCAGCTTCCGAAAGAATGCGCGTCACTTCCGCCAGGCGCCCCGCCTTGTTTTCCAAAAAGACCGAAATCTGTTCCACTCGCATGCTCGGCCTCCTTTCTTTGCGACCCACTAGAGTTTCCTGTTATCGATCACTCGAACGGCCTTGCCTTCGCTTCGAGCGATGGTCTTGGGTTCCACCAGTTTCACCTTGGCCGAAACGCCAAGATACTCCTTGATATTCTTGGTGATGATCTTTTCCAGGTCCTGCAGGGTCTTCACCTTGTCGGAAAAAGCCGACTCTCCCACCTCCACCAAAACCGTCAACCTGTCCAGATTGTCTTCTCGGTCCACGATGAGCTGATAATGGGGTTCGACGCCTTGAATTTCCATGAGCACGCTTTCGATCTGGGACGGAAACACGTTCACGCCGCGAATGATGAGCATATCGTCGCTTCGGCCGCTGACGCGGTTCATGCGCACGAAGGTGCGGCCGCACACGCAGGGTTCCGCGTTCAGGCTGGTGATGTCCCGCGTGCGGTAGCGAATGACAGGAAAGGCTTCCTTGGTGATGGAGGTGAACACAAGCTCACCCGCGGATCCCGGCGGCAAGACCTCGCCTGTGTTGGGATCAATGATTTCCGCAATGAAATGGTCTTCAAAGATGTGCAGGCCCGCTTTGGCTTCCAGACATTCCACCGCCACGCCGGGGCCGATGACTTCGCTGAGCCCGTAGATATCCAAAGCGCTCAAGTGCAGCTTTCTTTCGATTTCTTCACGCATCTTTTCCGACCAGGGTTCTGCGCCGAAAAGACCCGCCTTGAATTTCAAGTCTTTGAAGTCCACCCCCATTTCGTGAGCCACTTCGGCCAGGTGCAGCGCATAGGAGGGCGTGCAGGTGAGAATGGTGGCCCCGAAGTCTTTCATGATCATGATTTGGCGCTTGGTGTTTCCTCCGGAAATGGGAATCACCGAGGCACCCAGCTTTTCAGCGCCGTAATGCACTCCCAAACCGCCCGTGAACAGGCCGTAGCCGTAAGCGTTGTGGATGATGTCGCCGCGCGTGGCCCCGGCGGCGGAAAGGGCCCGTGCCATCAGGGTCGCCCAGGTTTCAATGTCCCGCGCCGTGTAGCCGACTACGGTGGGTTTTCCCGTGGTGCCGGAAGAGGCATGAATCCGCACCACGTTTTCCATGGGCACGGCAAAAAGACCATAGGGATAATTGTCCCGAAGATCCTGTTTGGTGGTGAAAGGCACGCGGCGAAGATCTTCAAGGCTTTTAAGATCCGACGGCTTAAACCCGACGTCATCAAAGCGTTTTCGGTAAAAAGGCACCGTGGCGTAAACCCGTTGCAGCGTGGCCTGCAGGCGCCGCAGCTGAATGGCTTCCAGAGCCTCTCGGGGTAATGTTTCGTAGTCCATATCGTAGATCATCGCATGTGTCCTCCTCTCCGTGTGAATGCCGTGGTTGTCTGTGTCAGGGGCTGCAAACAAAAAAGCCGTAGGTTTGAAGAACCCACGGCTTTATTCGACATCTTTCGCCATGGGTTCCGTTTTCGTCTACCCATGGCTGCTTTTCCCTCTTGGGCGGGGCTCCCCTCTCGGCTCTCTTCGCTTACCCCGCTCGGCCATGGGCAGACTTCCTAAAAAAGAAGCCCCCGTCACCGCCGATAAAGCCAAAGCGAAAGAACCGCTTCATGATCGCCCCTGTCCTTCGTGCTCTTCGCATCTCTTAGGCTCGCGCTGCACGCTCACTCCGGTCCCTTACCCAAGGGAACGTTTTGTGTCAAGGCAAAACCCAAGGACTCCTTCTGGGCATCCCTCTTTCGGGCCCATACCGTTTTAAAGGCGGCTTTTTTCCGCCCTCAAAAGAGCGTCTTCCGGGTAAAGGCCCTTGACCTGCAGAGCCGCTTCATAAAGTTTTTGAGCCCTTTCACGGTCTCCCTTGGCGGCGGTCATGCGCGCTTGATGCCAGAGAGCCTCCCGCTTGAGGCCGCCTTCCACGACCTCCGCCAGGGTCGCCCAGCCCGCAAGGGCCTCTTCCACACGACCCATGGATTCCAGGCACATCAGCCGTCCGTAGGTCATGATCACCTCCGCCGCAGCGTCCTTAGGAAAACCCTTGCTGGCTCGATCGTACCACTGCAGCGCCTCTTCATAGCGGCCGTTCTCAAAAAGCAGCCGCGTCATGGTCAAAGCCGCTCCGGCCGCAGCCGCCGTCCCGTCATGTTTTTCCGCTACGGATTGCAAACGGTTCAGGTGATCCTTCAAAGCCGCCTCATCTTTTGCATCCAACGCCTCGGTATCCCTCCACAAGGCTGCCAGTTCCCTTTGGGCGCGACGCTCCTTCACGTCCAAATACGCCCCCACAGCCCAGGACACCAGAAGCACCGCGACAAGTCCGCCCACCGCTCCCATGAGAAGGCTTGCGTGACGCCGCCCCCACTCCAGCATCTGCTGAGAAAAACTCAGAATCTCGTCGGCCTTTTCCGTATCCTTTTTGCGAACCTTGATCTTCTTGGCCCCCATGGAAAATCTCCTTTTCAACGAACCTTTTCATCGCGTGCCTACCATCGTGCGGCCCCAAGCGCTAAGCCTTCGCGCCCCCTTACCAGAGGTCTCCTTTTGTCGTCAAGAAGGGGCCCGAGAGCACGGCAGCCGCTCATGACACACCATTGTGCGGAACCACCCATCATGAAAATCATGAAAATTCTCACGGCCCCTGCTCGCGGGTGTTGCACGATCCCCGCAGGCGGGTTCAGGCAAAGCGCTCGCCCACAGCCTGAGGTTGTAGGAGCGCCGCAAGGCGCGATCAGGCATCGCGGCGCGCGCCGCTTCTACTCAAAGTTTCTCCCACAGGCTCGACAGGAGCGGAATTTCCCCACGGAAAAACCCCGTTTCCTAAATTGATGAGGGTGTTCTCGGACACGCTCCACAGAAGCTCTTCTGAAATTGCCATCCGAAGCGCCGTCCGTAAGGGCCCGGCGAGCCCGTCAGGGAGCACAACGAGGCCGAAGCACGCGCTTAGCAGACCATCTTTCAAATGATTGACAAAGGCGCCTAGGTTTCCTAGGCTAAAAGTGGTGGCTCAGGTGCGTTCCGTGCGTCACGGGTGCCGTCAGGGAGGCGCCTTTTTCTTTTTCCTACAAACACAACACGGCAGGGAACCTCATGTATGCGCAAGCCCACCATCACGTGGTCATGGAAAGCGATGCAATAAGCCGAGCTCTCGAAAGCATCGCCCGCGAAATTTATCAGGAAGCGGATGACCCATCCCATCTTGCCCTTGTGGGCATTCACACCGGGGGCGTGTTTTTGGCCCGACGCTTGGGCCATATTTTGGAAACTCGCTACGGCCTGCAGGTCCCCATAGGTACCCTGGACATTAATCTCTACCGCGACGATTGGTCGCGATTGCACACCCAGCCCAAGGTGCGCGCCACGATTTTGCCCTTTTCCCTGGAAGATAAAGACATCGTGCTGGTGGATGACGTCCTTTTTACGGGCCGAACCATTCGCGCCGCCTTGGATGCCCTGATGGATTACGGGCGTCCGAAGAGAGTGCGCGTGGCCGCTCTAGTGGATCGAGGACATCGGGAATTGCCCATCTGCGCCCATTTCGTGGGCTTGGAACTGAAGACTCGACCGGACGAACGAGTGAATGTCTTCTTGCAAGAAAAAGACGGTGCCGACAAGGTGGTGCTGGAATGCGGCTCAGCCGCGTAGAACAAGCCGTCCCAAAAGGAGCGCACGGCGCAGGCCGCAACATGCCTGAGCACGAAATCGCTGAGAATCGGCCGTTCACAGGGACTTGGGCCCTCCTAGAGAAATGGTCGCCGTTTTCCTGAAAGAGGTCCGCCTGTGCCACCGTGTCGCCGAGGACTTTTGTGGACGCGCTGCAAGAACTCATGATGTCTCGGAGCATGCGTAAACCCCACAAGGTCCCCCGTGGAGCAGCTTGAGAGTGCGGCGCGTTGCTCAAGGCGGCGCGGCGCCCCATGATGGTTTCGCGGATGGGCACTGCTAAAGCTTTTTCGGCTCACCCGGCGCCTTGTTGGGCCAAGATCTTTTCCAACCTTTCGTACGTTATGTTCCCCCCCGTCATGACCACCACCACCTTTTTTCCCGCAAGCCGGTCACGAATCTTATACGCCGCCGCCAAGGCCGCCGCCCCGGCCACTTCCGCAAGATTGTGCGTGTAGCGCAAGGCCATCCGTACCCCCTCCAACAACTCCTCTTCGGTCAGCAACACCACGTCGCTCACCACATCCTTCAAGAGGAGAAACGGGACTTCAAATACAGATCGGGCCGCCAGACCGTCGGCCACCGTATGCTTCATGGGCACGGTGACCTTTTCCTTGCGCTTCCATGACTCGTAAAAAGAAGGCACATTGTGCGCCTGAACTCCGATGAGTTCCACGCGCGGATTGATGCCGCGAATCACCGTGGCCAGCGCGGCACACCCTGTCCCTCCTCCAATGGGCATGAGGATCGTGTCCACCTCAGGCAGCTCTTCAAAGATCTCCAAACCCATGACCGCGGTGCCGGCGATCAAATGAGGATCGTTGCCTTGTCTCAGGTAGTAATATCCGGCATTTTCCGCCAATTCCTCGCAGTAATCCTGCGCCTCGTAAAAGTCCGCCCCCTTAATGATGAGCTGTGCACCGTAGGAAGCGATCTCGGCGTTCATTTCCGCATCGTTCCCTTCCGGAACCACCACGTTGCAAAAGATGCCCCTATCACGGGCCGCCCACGCCACCGCCATGCCGTGGTTACCCCGCGTGGCCACCACAATGCCCGATCGCGCCACCTGCGGCGTCGCATGGGCCATGAAGTTGACGGCGCCCCGCACCTTAAAGGAGTTGGTGGGCAAATGGTTTTCATGTTTCACGTAAATATCCGTTCCCCAATCCGCACACAATCGTTCGTAGCGGGCCAAAAGCGTTGGAGGCAGCACGCGCTGCACGACACGCCGAGCCTTGAAGACGGCCGACATGTTCACCTGCTCCATCATCTCTCGAAAATGCTTCTCCATTGGACTTCCTCTCGGCGTCATTCACAACAAAGGCGCACCCATGAAACGTTTATGGACAAACAATGTTTCATGGCGTCGAATGCCAGGTTCTTATGGAAAAAGCAAGGTAAAATTCCCGTTGAAAACCCACAGAGGCCTATGTTACAAGAAAACGTGCTTTGCGGGAGTAGCTCAGCTGGCTAGAGCATCAGCCTTCCAAGCTGAGGGTCGCGGGTTCGAAGCCCGTCTCCCGCTCCATACCGTCATCCATGGAAAGGCCCGGCAAGGGCCTTTCTTCTTTGGTGTGGTTGCCTCCACTTTCCGCACCTTGCCGTTTCCAGATAAGGCCCTTCAGAGGGGCGCGCCATAGGAATTCCTTGCGCAGACCGTCTCATGGCCTTGCCCCCGGCGGTGGCTCAAGGCGCCGCGGCTCTCTGGCAAGCTTGTCACGAAAAAGTCTGCAACGTCTCCTGGATTCTAGTGCGCCAACGTCCAAGGCATTGGGCCATTTGGGCGCGGTTCAAGCGCAGGGCTCTTTCCAAAGGGCCAAGGTCCAGCATGGGGCGGCGAATGGAGCCGTATTCCATCTTATGGCACAGAATATCCGCGATGCGGACCACAGCGGGCCAGACGGATCTTCCTTTGGCGTCTTTGGGGCGATGATGGTAGGCGCAGGCCACGACGGCTTCTTCACCACACTGCCACACATTAAGGCAGAGGGCGCCGATACGCCCGTGGTCGATGCCCAAGGATTCCTTTTCCATGGAAACGGAGGAGATAATGGCGTCCTCGTCCGGGCAGCGGTTGTATTGATCTTCCAGAATGGCGTGCATGGCTTCTGGGAATCTCAGGCACATCACCGTCTTGCCCACATCATGCAAGAGCCCGCACACATAGGCGGTTTCCACGTTCTTTGAGCCCATGAGGCGCATGAGGTCGCCGGCGATGACGGCGCAGGCCACGGCATGTTCCCACAGGAGTCTTTCCGCAAGGGACGAATGCCGAAGCATCCCCCTCAGGGCATAGCTGAGAACGGCCGATTCGATGATCTTTCGCCCGAGCAGCTGAACGGCTCGGGGAATACTCAGAGTCGTAGGAGCGGAAAAACCCGCTCGATACAGAGGGGAATTGGCGATGCGCAGCACCTGAGCGCACAAGCCCGGGTCTCCGGAGATGGTAAAGGAGATGTCTTCGAGGCTGGAGTCCGGATCCTTGAGTTGTTTCATGAGATGTGCGACGGTTTTGGGAAAGGTGGGAATCTCACCCACCAGGGCGAGCACCTCTTCTGTGGAATATTCGCTGCCCTTCGCCATGATTTTTGCCCGATATCTTGCGTGGCGTGACTTTTTTCGTGTTCCCGCCGTGAATGGTTATAAGTAACGTTGAAAGGCCCTTTTGTGCAAGCCACGTTGTTTCATTTTTTGTTCACGCTTTGGAATTTACCGCCCTCAGGGGCGTCAAGGGCCGTAGCTTGGCCGTGACACACCAAAAAGATCGACTTTTCTAAGCCCTTGCGATTTGGTATGAGGGACTGTGCTTCACAGTGTCATGACATTAAGGAGGCTGTAGTGAGTCCGCTGGTGGGTCGCCGCACGCGCTTTTGGATTGCCGCCCTTGCGGGTGGCGCCCTTCTTCTCTTTGTGCTCACGCGGGCGGATTTTGCCGTTCTCGCGCAAATGATTCATGAAGTGGAGCCCTTCTGGGCCCTGATGGCGGGTGGGGCCAGCACGGTGAGCTATGTGTTTATGGGCGCGGTGCTCTTTGAACTGCTCAAGACCTTGGAGCATGGCCGCCCCTTGGCTCTCGTGCTTTCCATCTCTCTGGTGTCCTCCTGTGTCAACTACCTCATGCCAGCGGGCGGACTCAGCGGTCTGGCTCTGAAAGTTTATCTTCTCAGTCATCAGCGTATTCCCCCAAGCCAAACCCTGAGTATTTCTATGGTCCATGGATTCCTGACCAACACCGTGGCCGTTCTCTTGATCTATCTCGGGTTTTTTTATCTCTATGGTCACGCACAAATCCACGCCAAGCAATTGGGCATCGCCGTCGTCGTGTTGGGCACCGCTCTGGTTTTTACGTGGGTGACCCTTCAGATACTCATCACCCCTTCCTTTCGTCGCCGAGCATGGAACATCAGTGTGTGGGCGGCTTATCGGCTGGCGGCGCTTTTGAGGAAGCCCCGGTGGATTTTTCTCCAGAAGGCGGAAGCGTTCTTTCAAAATTTTGATGAAAGCATGAGGCTCATAGTGCAGAACACCTCCCGGCTGATTCTCCCCTTGATCTACGCGGCTTTGGACTGGTTGTTCATGTTTCTGTGCCTCAAATATTCATTTCAGGCCATCCGGTGTCCCATAACCTTCAATGAGCTTGCCGTAGGTTTTTCTGTGGGTATTTTTGCCGGGTTGTTTTCGATCACGCCTGTTTCTTTGGGAGTGATGGAAGGGTCCATGGCCTGGGCCTTTCACCTTCTGGGGAAGGATTACAATCAAGCCCTTTTGGCGGTGCTTTTGTATCGATTGGCTTACTATTGGCTGCCTTTGGGTGTAAGTTTTCTTGTGAGCCGACGCGTTTTTTCCCATCTTTGGCTTGAGGAGCCGGCGCGTGCCAAGGAGTTTATCAGTGAACCCTCCTCATGAGCCTCCCGACGTGTGGGCGGATCACGATCAGGTGCTCGTATGGATTCACCAGGGGGATCAGGCCTGCGCATATCGTCACTTCATCAAGGCCATTCGGTACTATCAGTTGGCCTTGGACCTGGCGAGGCACCGCGGGTTTCGGGATCTTCAGGGACGGCTGTGCCGGGATTTGGGCTATCTTTATCTGCACCATCACGCCACGGACAAAGCTCGAAGCCTCCTTCATGAAGGGCTGGAAGTGTGCGCCGACGATTCGGTTCTGTGCTTTGGGCTCTTGAGCAACCTTGTCTCCGTGTCCATGTTGGAAAACGACTACCGGCAGGGCCTGGCACGGCTGAACCAAGCCTTGGATATCTTTGAGAAAGCCTATCCCGACATTAGCACCGCTCCTTTTGATGTGATGGCTTCCTACGCGGCCCTTTATCGGCTGCGGCGTAGTCTTCGGCGCATTGTGGCGCTGCTGGATGAAGGGGTCGACCCGAACAGAATTCGCGTCATCTATCGCTTGGCCCCGGCTCCCTGGGACCCCAAGGGATGATCCTTCCACGCGTCCAAAAGCATTTTTAACGGATAGGCCAGGACGGGTTGCCAGCGCACGCGAACGTCGAGAAAGGCTCCACGGTCGTGGATCTCTTGGAGTCCGATTTCCGGCTGCTTCTGCCATTGCAGCCAGGGAAGGTCGACAGATTCCAGAGCCATGGGGAACGCGTCCGCGGCCACAGGCGGCCGCAGACGGCCTGCGTGGTCAAATCGATATTGTTCCTCCACAGGTGGACCCCCATCCAGCGGCCGGTAACACAAGCGAAAGGAACTCCAGGGGAGCACAGGGCGCTCCAAAATGAGGCGATTGTCTGGCCAGGAGCGAAATTGCACGAAGGGCATGGGAATGAGCAGCAACAGCGTCAGGACCACGGTGACCAGAGTGTCCCAACGGCGCGCGCGGTGTTCTGCGCGGGATGCATTCCACGCGGGTGCGGAAAAATCGTCGCTCATGAAAAACACCGCTGAAGTCCGGAAATTTCTTGGCATGGGCCTTTGCCTCGCGCGGCATTCTAAAGACTTGATTCGAGCACCGCAATGAGTGAAAAAAGCCGGCGGTTCGTGCAATGCTTTTTCGATAAAAGAGGTTCTTTGACGCGGACAAGGCTTCAGCAGATCATTGAGGGGTCCATGCGCGCCTGGGCCGACCGTCACGGCGGGAAAGCCTATTGGCGGCTTCCCGCCTGTGTCGGCATTGCTCACGTGCAGGACCCTTTGTTTGGAAAACTAAGGAAAATCGCCGTTCCGGACCATGCTCTGCCCCATGATCTATTGTCTTGCGGGCGTCGGTGATCGTTTTTTTCTGCCTTTTCGAAAGGACCTCGCCAAGGAAAACCGACAGGTAACGCCTTACGCCGCTCGTTCCTGGGCCGAAGCCTATGTGGCCACCAACGCCCTGATCGCCGAAATCTGCGAAGCCCTTAAGCATCACCTAGCGCAGGAAGGCTATGAAAGCGTTGTCACACCGGCGACCCACAATTTCGATGAAAAACGCCTTCTCAGCCGATGGTCCCACAAGCATCTGGGCTACATTGCCGGATTGGGAACCTTCGGCATCCATCACCAGCTCATCACCCATCAGGGGGCCTGCGGCCGATTGGGCAGCCTGGTGACGGCCAAACCCATGGAACCGACGCCACGCCCCACCGTGGAATACTGCCTGGTCAAATCGGGCCATGCGTGCACGGCATGTGTGCATCGCTGCACCTTTGGAGCGCTCACCTTCAACGGGCTGGACCGGCACCGTTGCTACGCCCAGCTATTGGAAAACGACCGCCGTTTTAAGGATCTTCCCCTGGTGGATGTCTGCGGCAAATGTGTGGCGGATGTGCCATGCAGTTACGGCATTCCCAAATCCTCCATGGCCGATTGCAGGTGACGGATCCAGATGTCGACCACAGCCGCAATTTCTCCCATGCCGCGAAAGACTGGAACCGCCTGGATGCCCTTGGCTTCTAGCTGAGACTTCCAGCTGTCGGCATCCTTTCCGGCCATGTCGTTGCGGGCGTGGTCGCCGGCCACGACCATGAAGGGAACAAGGTAGACTTTGCGCACGCGGCGGCTTTCCAGAGCGGCAAGCACCTCGTCAAAGGACGGAGAGCCTTCAACGGTGGCCAGAAACATGTTGCTGTCTTGTTTTCGAAAATAGGCATCCATGGCCACGTAAGCCACATCGGCGGGATGGTGCTCACTGCCGTGGCCCATATACACAACCGCTTCATCGGGCTTTCGCTCCGAGGGCACACTTTCCGCCATGGCGCGAGCCACTTGGGTCATGTCTTCGGCGGACGAAAGCAAAGGTCGGGCAAAGGTAACCTTTTTGAAGCCGCCCACCATTTGCGCGAACAAGCGGGCGTTCATGTAAAGATCGTGAAATTCGGCTCCTGGGATGACGTGCAGTGACATAACGGCCACGTGTGTGAAGCCGTCCTCCATGAGCTTGGCCAGGGCCGTTTCCGGAGCATCCAAGGACCGGCCTTGCGCACGAAGTTTCTTGCGAATGATGCTGGAAGTATAGGCCCAACGCCTCTCCACTTTGGGAAACGCCGCGGTGATGCGTTGGTCGATGACATCGTAGGCTTTTTGAGCTTCCGGCACACTCGTTCCAAAGGCAACCACCAAAATGGCCGGTTTTGCCACTTCGGAGGATCCATGCTCTGCCATAGCTGTTTCAACTCCCATGTTTCCCAAAATAATGGCCACCACTGCCAGAAATCTCACAAGACACCTCATGACGTTTCCGGATTTCACCACCATGAATCCCACCTCCCTCTGCTCGAAAAAAGTCGATGTCTTTTCACTAGAGCCTCGCAACACATGGGTCCAGGCGCGGCCTCCCCTTTGCTTCAATCAAGGAGACCCTCACGTACAACCCCCTTTTAACCGTCACAAGAACCTCTTGCGGCCTTTCTGGCGCGTGCACTCCCTCCAAACGCCGCATAATACAACGCCGCAATTATGGGCCGTGCGCCGCGCCACAGGCTTTGCCCTCTCACCCAGGCAGTTTACCCGCAAAGACGCAGGGGTGCCCCGATGATGGACATGCCGCGTTCACTGTCCACTTGAGCTCGAACGCAAACAATCTCCTGCATGCCTCGGGTGATCATACGCCACCAGTTTTCAGCAATCTCGAATTCCGAGCGGGCCACTCCGATGGCTTGGGCGCCAAACCGATCCATGCACGCATAGGAACCCCAACTATCCTCGTGGAGCTCTCCCCCTCCGGTCACATAAACAATTAGGCCTCTTTTCATCTCGATCCTCCGGTCTTCAGGGCGCCCGAGGTCATGAACATGACCCCGGGCGGTCAAAGGGTGAATGGAACGATGAGGAGGGTGGTGCCGGGAAAAGGGTGGGCCGCCCTTTTCCCAAAAAAAAATCCTCAGAGCTGACCGCTCTAAGGATTGCACCCAGTTTCGCTTGGTCCTCACGCGGGAAACACTGCAGCATCCGCCCGTGCCGCGCTTCCCCACGATCAGGCAGGTCTTCTGGCTCACGGATCACCCGAGCGCCTACACCTTCCCGACGCCTTGGCAGCGTCAGTGGCCTTGTCGCAGGCGCCGTCCCCGTTCACAGCGGCGGGACCGCTCCCGACTTCCACGGGATTCCCTTTTAAGCAGCAAGCACCTGATCGCTCTTGTTAATTGCCGCTTTCTGCTACCGCTGTCACCTCGACTTTGTCAAGGGAATTTTTCTCGGCCTGAGCAGGCCCATGAACGACGCAGCCCCCTGAAGGCCGTTCGAAGATGGTGTTTAAGGGCTCTTGTGTCCGCGTCAAGGACTTTCTTTCCCATGTTTTCGATGAGACGGTCTCTCCAGCATCCGCGAGCACCCAGGCTGGCGGTAGGCAGCCCTTGCGGGGCCAAAACGGGGCAAGCTCCCGGCGTCAGTGGAAGGCGGTCCTGCACGTCGGAAAAATCTGCAGAGCGCGTCCTCGCAGTTCAATCGTCGCAGAAAAATCATTGCACGACTTCGGCGATGGCGTGTGCGTCACCAATATTCGCCCCACCTGCAAGAATTCGCGGAAAGCATTTTCGGCCGAGATCCTCAGCCTTTTCAAAGACGGGCTCGTCGCTACTCCGAAAGATGCTGAGCCCGCGACATGACGACGACGCACATCACCCTTCCGAGGCTCTGCCCACGGTCATTTCGACGGCATCCTCCGTTTCCCGAACCTGCAGGACGGTTCCTCCGTTGTGGGCCACCACGCGTTCCATCTTGGGTCTTTGCTGCGCCGTGATGAGAAAGCGAAAACTCTGACCGGGTCGCACAAATCTCAGACGTAAACTTACGTCCAGAAAACCCGCTCAACAGTCATCCCTGTAGTCGGCCACAAGGTTGTTATCCCATGCCTGATTGTCACGAGGTGGCTCTCGACGCATCGTCCATCCTTATAGGGGCTTTTTGATCTCTGAGTGTCTTGACACGGGTCACGTTTTCCTTTACGTTGATTCCGTAAGGGAAGGCTATAGCCTTTCGAACCAGCCCACTAAGCCTGTGGGGTTCCGTCCCTCACCTCATGAACCTTCGGTCACGAAGACCTCACAACAACTTTTATCCTTCATCAGTGAAAGCACCCAAAGTCACGGAGGTCGTCATGAAACATCGTCCCGTTGTCATGGTCCTTGTCTTCACGTTTGTCCTGGTGACCAGGCTCTTTCTTGCCGGTTCCGCTTTGGCGCATTTTGGGCTCATCTTGCCTTCCGACGACATCGTCACCCCGGAAGATTCCAAAACCCTTACGCTGCAGGCCAAGTTCCTGCATCCCATGGAAGGCCACTATATGGAAATGGTCAAGCCGAAACGTTTCGGTTTTCTGCACATGGGCCAAAAGACGGACCTGACGGCATCCCTGGAGGCCCGCAAAGGTCGCGGCGCCGATCAGGACAACAATTTCACGTATTGGGAAACCTCTTATACCATTCGCAAGCCCGGAAATTATATCTTCTACATGGAACCGAGTCCCTACTGGGAACCTGCCGAAGACAAGTTTATTGTGCATTACACGAAGGTATGCGTCCAGGCCCTTGGGTTGGAAGAGGGCTGGGACGAACCTGTCGGGCTGGAGACCGAAATCGTGCCGCTGACACGCCCCTATGGCCTGTGGACCGGCAACGTCTTTTCCGGCCGTGTGCTTCTCAAAGGAAAGCCCGTCCCCTATGCGGAAGTGGAAGTGGAATACCTGAATGAGTCGCCGGATAATCCTTCCAAGGTAGCGGCCCCCTCCGATCCGTTTGTGACCCAAGTGGTCAAGGCCGACGGCAACGGTGTGTTCACCTACGCTATGCCTCGCGCGGGATGGTGGGGCTTTGCCGCGCTCAGCGACGCTTCCTGGAAGCTCAAAAAGGACGGCAAACCCAAACCTGTGGAGATCGGTGCCGTCTTTTGGGTTCACACCACAGACATGAAATGATTGCACAAGCATGGAGGACGAGCATGGGCCACCGCTACGAGTCGGCAAATTTTGAACAGAACCACGATCACTGCGCGCAAGCCCCGCATCACCATGGGCATGAAGAGGAACACAGGCCGCACTCCGGCCACGAAGGCCAGACCACCTCCACAGAGCACGAAGCCGGTGCCCTTTCCACAAAGGAAAAGCTGGCCAGAATGCTGGATCACTGGAAACACCACAACGAAGAGCATGAGGCTTCCTATCGCCGGTGGGCGCAGCAGGCACGATCGGAAGGCCTGGCGCAGGTGGCGCAAACCCTGGAAGCGGTGGCGGAAAGTTCTTTGGCCCTGAACCAGCTGCTCGATAGGGCCCGAACACAACTGGACACGTAGCAGAACACGCTGCGCGGGAGGAACCCATGGCCCAGGAATGGTTTCGAACCCATTGTGCGCGATTCGATCACGGCGGTTGCGGTTTAAAAGTCTCCATCAAAGACGGTCGCTTGGACAAGGTGGTTCCCGACCCTGACGATCCCTTCAGCCACGGCTGGCACTGTCGCAAAGGGCTTTCCGCCAAGGAACGACTGGAAAGCCCTCTCAGACTCACGCAGCCTCTGCGCCGCACCGGTCCTCGAGGCTCAGGCCTCTGGGAACTCGTCGGCTGGGATGAGGCCTTGGATCTTCTGGCGCAGCATTTCTCTCGAGCCATTCAGACGCTTGGACCGGAAAGTGTCGCCTTTGCACAGGGCGCGCCCAAAGGACCGGAATTTTTCCTGCTCCTTCGCTTGGCCAATCTGCTGCGATGCCCCAATGTGGCGGGAAGCCAACATGTGTGCCACATGCCTCGAGAACAAATGGCTCTGGTCACCTGCGGCTTTTTTCCGGTGGCAGACCTCGAAGGACCGTCTCGATGCGTGCTCTTGTGGGGAAGTAATCCCCCGGCCACCAACGAAGAGGGGGTGCTGGGAGGACACCTGCACGCCTGTTTGAACCAAGGGGCCCGGCTGGTGGTCGTGGACCCTGTACGCACGGCAGTGGCTGAAAAAGCCGACGTATGGCTGCAGATCCGTCCCGGCACCGATGATCTTTTGGCCATGGGTTTTTTGCACGTCATTGTGGAAGAAGGTTGGTACGACCGGGAATTCGTGGAACAGTGGACCGTTGGCTTTGAGGACCTGCGACGGGCCGTCAAAGCCTACACGCCGCAACGGGTGGCGGCAGGATGCTGGGTGCCCGAAGAAAAAATTCGAGCAGCGGCACGACTGTACGCCCAGAACCGCCCCGCCTGCCTGCAGTGGGGCAATGCCGTGGAACACACGCCCAGAAGCGCCGACACCTGTCGAGCTCTGGTGCACCTCATGGCCGTCACCGGAAATCTGGAGCAACCTGGGGGCAATATTCGCGCCGACATGCCCCGACTCATGCCCCTTAAGGACATGATCGCTCTGGACGATTTTCCCGATCGCCCTAAGAAACTCTTGAACCATCACCACCGCATTCTTCCGCGTTTGATCTCAGTCCCCAGCTGGATGGTGGTGCAGTCCATTCTGAACCAAGCCCCCTACCCCATACGGTCTCTCTACATGCAGGGAACCAATCCCCTGCTGAGCTACACGGATGCCGCCGTCGTCAAGAAGGCTCTGGAGTCTCTGGAATTCCTTGCCGTCGCCGATCAGGTCATGACACCAACGGCCGCCTTGGCCGACCTGGTGCTTCCTGTGGCCTTGCCCATGGAATACAACGACATCGGCCACTACGGATTGCCTCATGGTTTCGTCACGGCTCGGCCCAAGCTGGTGGATCCTCCGGAAGGATGCCGTTCCGACTTGTGGATCATCAACGAATGGGCCAAGCGCATGGGGTTGGGCGATCGCTTTTGGCCAAAGGAGGAAGACATCCTGGAAGCCATTGTGGCGCCTTCCGGGCTCTCGTTCCGGGAATTGTGTGCGAAAGGCGTAGTTTTTGGCCCCAAGCGTTATCGCACCTATGAGGACAAAGGCTTTAAGACACCTTCCGGCAGGGTGGAATTGCGCTCAAGCCTTTTGGAAAAATGGGGTTTTTCCGCACTGCCCGCCGCCGAAGACCCCGCGCCTCTGCCCGAAGATTTTCCCTTTCTGCTCACCAGTCGGAAACCCAAAGACTTTTTTCATTCGGCATACCGGCACTTGGAACGCCTTCGCCAAAAGCATGCAGAACCCACGGTATGGATCTCGCCCGATTCCGCAGCCCGTTTGGGGATCAGCGAAGGGCAAAAGATCTTCATCGAAACCGCTCATGGGCGCATCGCTCAGCGCGCCCATCTCACGGAGGCGCTGCGTCATCCCGTGATTCTCGCAGACTTTGGGTGGTGGTTTCCTGAAAGGACGGGTGACCCTTTGCGGGGATGGGCGGCGTCGAATCTTAACATGCTCACCGGGGTGGGACGCACGGATCCCGTGATGGCCACGCCGCAGGTTCGGGCCATTCCATGCCGCCTCACCCCTGCCTGAGGGCGGTCACCAGCACCATCCATGGCCAAAGTAGAACCGCCACCAGATGGGAGGGTACCGGCCGCAGTCGTCGTAGGGATCCCGAACAATCAAAGGCTCCTCCGGCCATAAATGCATCTCCAAAACGGTCACTACGGGATACACAAGGGGGACAGCGCCCACCCTTCGCTCTTCTGTTTCCGTCAGGGTTCCAGCCACCGTCACCAGGCGGTTGGGCGCATACAGAGCGGTATCCAGAAATCGTGACGCCTTCGCCAAGAAACGGCCGTCAGAGCGCGTGGTGCTGGACGGCTTTCCCTGCCGATCCGCCGGAAGCTCCAAAATTTCCAGCCACGTGCCGTCGCTCTTGTTTTCCCCGGAAAGAATTTTGCCGCTCCAGATCACTACCTTTCCCTTGTAAGCCTTGGGATTTCTTCTAACCTCTTCCAAACTCAGGTTCATGGCGGCCTGCTGGCGCACCTGGGGCGAAATGACATGAGCACACCCGCTCAGGACCAAGAGCCCGGCAGAGAATCCAACAACCCACAGCAAACCTTTCTTATGCATGGCCTGCCTCCGAACCGCCCACGGCCCATGTGGGCGCGTGTTTGGACAGCGCCTCGGCCGTAGCGGTCAGTTCCAAAAACCATTGATGCTTGGGACGCCCTTCCTTCACATCCATCTCCTCAAGCACCTGCCGCAATGGGGACACTTCCAGACCGCCACCTCTCTGCCCTAAAACCAACACCTCCCTTCGATCCTGACGCAACATGGCGCTCATTTCTCGAGCCGCCGCCGATCCCATGTGGCTTGCCAGAATCCGATCAAAGGCTGAGGGAACGCCCCCTCGCTGCAGGTGTCCGAGAATGGCGGTCCGCACCTGATACAATCCCCGACTTTCCTCCTCCAAAAGCCGGCTGATGAAATCGGTGGTGTAATGCCTTGACGCATTCTCATTGCGTAAGTAAATCACCATTCTTTTGCCGCACTGAAAGCTTTCCCGAAGGGCAGCCACATCGTCGTTCAGTTCCGCAAGGGTAATGCCTTTTTCCGGCAAGTAGGCCTTTTCGGCGCCCGAGGCCAAAGCGGCCATGAGGGCCAGATAACCCGATTGACGCCCCATTACCTCCACCACAAAGGTGCGCTTAGTAGCTCCCGCCGTATGGCGGATCTTGTCCAACGCCTGCACGATATTGTTTAAGGCGGTGTCCCCTCCGATGGCAAATTCCGTACCCGGAAGGTTGTTGTCGATGGTTGCCGGCACCAGAACCATGGGAATGGCCAAGGCCTTGAGTTCCGACATGTGGTGCATGAGCATGGTCACGTTCATGTAGGTTCCCAAACCACCGATGGCCATCAAGCCGCGAATGTTGTGCTTTTCGATGGTTTCCGCCACCCGGAAAACATCCTCTTCCGTCAGGCTGTGGCGCATGGTGCCCAGTTCCGAACTGGGGCGATTAACCCAAGAAGTGAGCTCGTTCCATTCCAGAGCCATGAACTCACCGCGAATCAGACCCCAAAAGGCATCGCGCACACCCACCACGGGAAATCCTTCGTTCATCAGGCAGCGGGCAGCAATGCTCACCGCTGTGTTCATGCCCGGCGCATCGGCACCTCCCGTAAGGATCGCCACGGGACCATCGCTGTGCATGGCGGCGGCGGGTTCGATGCGCGTCAAGGTCTTGATGAGCTCCAGGGTTCGAACAAAACTCTCTCCGCGCAGCTGTTGCGCCTCTTGATAAAAGCCCTGATCGATTTGTTTGCCCACCGCCTGGCTCTTTTCCACCACTTCTATCAAGGGCGTCATGACGACCCGGTTTTTCTGCAATCCGATCATGTGGCGCAACGGTCGATCGCCCGCCTGAACCAGAGCGTCTACAGCGGCCACACCCAAACGGGTGGCCAAAATCCGATCAAAGGCCGACGGTGCACCTCCTCGCTGCACATGGCCCAAGACAGTCACCCGCACATCAATGCCCAAACGATCGGCCAAAATTTTCTTAAGCTCCTCCGTGCGAATGGGCAAGCCATCAGGATGGCGCGCACCTTCCGCCACCACGACCATCTGGTGGGGGCGGCCGATGGCTCGAGCCTTTTCGATGGATCGCGTCATCTTTTGATGCCAGCGCAGGTCCAGCTCCTCTTCCGGAACCAGGACCCAGGAAGCACCGCCGCCCAAAGCGCCCATGAGCGCCAGGTAGCCGCAGTGGCGGCCCATGGTTTCCACCACAAAGGTGCGCTGGTGGGATGCCGCCGTGGATGTTAGATCATCGATGGCGTGCACGATGTGATTCAAAGCGGTGTCCACGCCGATGGACATGTCCGTACCAAAGAGGTCGTTGTCGATGGATCCGGGAAGGCCGATCACGTGCAAACAGGAGGGGGCTTCCCCCGATTCGCCCAAGAGCCCCTCTTTTTGCAGTGCGTCCACATGCAGAGGCCATTCTTCGGCCATCACATGGGCCCCCATCAGAGAACCGTCCCCGCCGATAACCACGAGAGCATCCACGCCCAAGGTCACTAAGTGGCGCACCGCCTGGCGCCGCCCTTCAAGGGTTCGAAATCGTTCTGATCGGGCCGTGCCCAAGAAGGTGCCGCCTCGAGGCAAAATGCCGCCCACGTCGCTCCACCCCAAAGACCGAATGGCTTCGCCTCCGGAAACCAGTCCTTCATAGCCGTTATAGACACCGTAGACTTTGAACCCATAATCCAGAGCCCGCCGCACCACCGCGCGCACGCCGGCGTTCATCCCCGGTGCATCGCCGCCGCTGGTCATCACCGCGAGGCTTCGTTCCATGGTTTCCTCCTCATAGCCAAGGCGTCGTCAAAAGGGCCACAGGTTTAAGCCCGTGACAGGGCGTAGCTGGCGAGAGCCACGGCCGTCAGGCCTCCTTCCGCATCCACAATCTGCACATAGGCCGTGCCGACTCGGGAGCCGCATTTCAGCACCCGGGCTTCGGCGGTGAGGTCGGAGCGGCCGGGGCCGAGATAGTTCACACTCATTTCGATGGTGGGCGTAAAGTCCTTTTCGTTGAGCAAAGAAAGCAGGGCTATGGCTCCCGCAAAATCCGCCAGAGTGCTCACAAGACCTCCGTGCACCATGCCTCGCGAATTGCACATCTGAGCCTTGTAGGGAAGTCGTACGCGGGCCTTGCCATCGTGAGCTTCCAGAACTTCCATGCCCAGCCATTGCACGGCGGGAACCAGCTGGGCGCGGCGCGCCACATGCTCACAAACTTGATCCATGAATCCTTGCGCCTCCCTCTTCAAAGCTTTTCCAGAATCCGGCCTTCAAGAACAAAAGCCGCCAATCGTCTTGCATTTCCCCAAACGCTATGATAGGCACCCACCCAGTCTTGGCTTACATGAGACACGTCGGGGCGTAGCGCAGACTGGTCAGCGCACCTGCCTTGGGAGCAGGGGGTCGGCGGTTCAAATCCGCCCGTCCCGACCAGCACAATCCCTCGCCAGCCCGTCAGGCACCCCCCCCCGCCCACAGCCCGCCGGAACCACCGAAAAACAGTTCTCTGATCGCGCTCGATTCCTCCCCCGCAGGCACCACATTTACCCCAGGCTCACGTGTTCGTCAAAGCCGTGCACCCGAAACTTCGAACAAGCAAGGCCACCAAGGAACGCCAGGCCGACCTTTCGAACCGCACCTTCACGAACCCTGCCTTCACCCGGCATGGGTTCCTCAATCGTCTGCCATGTTCATAGGCGGAATCGATGAGACAAAGAACTCGGCATCACTCTTTTCTTTTGAGCTGCCAGCCCATTGGTCATCTGCTTGTCGCCGGGGGGTTGCTTTTTTTCTGTTTTTCTTTATCCTAAAAAAAGACTGACAGCCAGTTTTCTTGTCGCGCTCAGCCGCAGCGACACTGGTACGGGAACACATTCCTTTCAGCTTGCCAAGACCGCCTCTTCCCAAGAGCACAAAATGAATGTTCGAAACCTCGTGTTCATTGGCGCTCCAGCACTTTCAGCCAGTTATAGGGCCTTAGAAGGTGTTCCATTTTTCGTTCCATGGTTTGACAAAAAGCTCGGTTTTGCCGAAGATTTTTCTGGCGAATGGCTCCTCCCGCGGGCTATTTTCATTTAAAACGTACGCCTGGATGGTCGCTCCTTCATGGGCGCATCGGATCACAATCAGGAGGGCCGATTCTGCGGGAGCCTGTTCTTCTTTGCAAAGATCTTCGTTTGACCCTGCCCGATGGACGCCCCTTTTTCAGGGCCTTTGCGTGGACATTCATCCCGCACAATGGATTCAAATTGTCGGGCTTTCGGGCTGCGGGAGACCACTGTGCTTCGCATTTTGACGGCCTTTGAGCGCCCAGCGGCGGGGACCATTTTGTGGAACGGAACCCCGCTGGAAAACGTGCCGGGGCCGGTCTTGAAAAGTTCGGTGATCCATGTGGCCCAAACACCTGCAATGGTTGCCGCTACAGTGCACACCAACCTGCATCTTTCTTTTGGCTTTCGAAACCATCGAGGCCGTCCCCGACCATCTGCCGAGCAGCTTCGTCATCTCTTGGGTCAAATGGGCATGGAAATGGGCTACGTCCTGACAATGATCTTTCGCGTTCGGCATCCGGCCCCCCGTTCTGGCCTTCTATTGCGTCATGATCTTTTCGGCTGCTTGGATCGTTCGCGCCCGCATCTCCAGTAGGACCGTCGCCTTCTTTCTTCCGACGCTCGCCTCCATGCTGGCACTTTACATGTTCATCACTTACGCTATGACAGCCTTGGATGTAGGGGTGCGGCCCTGGTGGCGGCCCCAGTATTTCCTGACTCTAGGGGGTATGGTCATCGGCAATTCCATGAATGCCGTGGCCATTGCTTTGGAACGGTTTTTCGATTTCGCCCTCACAAAACTAAGCCTTTTCGCCTGGCGTCGCCGCCGCCCTGCCCTGGCCACCCCTTTGGAATCTGTCCTTCTTTTATCCTGAAACGCCTTAGAGTGCTCTATTTTGGCGTGCCTGCAGGCTCCAATGTTCCAACGAAAGGAGAGCATCCTTGCGGTCCGAGAGCTGACAAACCCGGATGAGTGTTTCTTTGCGAGAGAAGGAAGTGGCGCACGCGCGTCCGTCCGACTCCAGAGGTTCGTCCCGCCTTTCCCCAGGGATGCCCCCCCTTCTCGGGGTTCCCATCTCTCTCAGGCTGGTTTCTTTCAAGGGGACCATTTTCTCGTCGTCCGCAGATTTTTGGACCCACAAGACTCTGTTCCACCAAAATCACGGACGCGGAACCCCCCCCGATACATGTGAGAAAAACCCTCGCACAGCATTCTCAAAGGCGTTCCTAGGCGGCCTCTTGCCGTTCCTTCCATTTTTCGGGCACCAGGGTCTCCGGATGTGCAAAGAGGCGGTGGACGTTCAAGAGAATGCGCACGGCCTCGCCGTCTTTGGCCATGCCGGCGATGTATTCCATGGGCGCTCCCAACCCGTAGGCCGGTGCATCTTCAATGTGGGCGGCCTTGATGTTTTCCACATGAGAGACACTATCCACCACGATACCCAGAGGGACGACGCGGTCTCCCCGAGGGGTCTCCAGAATGATGATACAGGTGCGGTCGTGGTAGGGGAGTTCAGGAAGACCGAATTTGAGGCGAAGATCGACCACTGGAATGACTTTGCCCCTCAGATTGACCACGCCTTTCACTTCAAGAGGCGTCTCCGGCACCGAACGAATGGGCATCATCCCGATGATTTCTTTGACGGACAACACGTCCACGCCGTAAGTCTGCTCCATGAGGTGAAAGATCAGGTACTGACCTTCCCGGTCCAAATTGGCCTTGCTGGACAGGACGGCCTGGTTTTCCAGGGCTTTCAGCTTTTCACGAGCAAAGGCGGCCGCATCATGCAGGACCGAGCGGCGGGCCATGCCTCCAGCCTCAAGGCAGGCCTTCTCAGCAAACCGTAGGTCCAGCAGTTGGTTGACGTCGATGCGGGAACCCAGGCCCATGCGTTCCACCATGTAATCTTGAATCTTGATAAAGTCGTCGGCCACCGGCAGCAGGTCGTCCGTTTTGATCCCCATGGAATCCGTCAGCACATTCTTGAGAATGGCCTTTTTCAACCCTAGTGTGCCTTGAGGGTCCAAAAATTCCACGCCAATCTCCGCGGCGTTGTCTGGATTGATGCTGATGAACTTGCCGGCCTGGACCAACATACCCACCAGTTCCTGCACGGCCTCGCTGTGATGCTCAAGGATCTCATCGCGCACGGCCACCACACAGCAGGGATGGTTTTCCCACAACTCTCCAGACAAGAAAAGTTCATCGGCAAGGCCGCTGGCAATGGCCTTGGTCCCAATGGGTTCGGCCACCATAAACCCGCAGGCTCCCGGCTGACCGGACAGAAACTCGGGCATGCGCACCGGCGGAACCACTTCGTAGATGACATCGCAGCCACTGTTTGAAGCCGTGCCTGGACTCAGGCCCAACCCTTTGAAGAACATGTGAGACAAAATGTGATGAATGGACAGTTCGTGCGGAATATAGAAGGTTTTGCCTTTGAACAAGGATTTCAAAGACTCGCCGGGGGCTTTCTTTCGCACGGCAATGCTTCCGTTCTTGTGCGCCAGGAGGACAATGTGCAGGGGGACGCCATAGGCGAACAGGTCCATGGCCAAGGGAGCCAGGACAAGAGCGGCGTCCACCTCACCTTCCGCCAGCGCCTTTTGCACAGGATTCCAGCTGGACATACACAAAGTTTCAAGCTCGAAATGGCGCGGCACCCGTTTGCCGCTGTCAATGAGATGCTTGAGAACGCCCAAGGTGAGGTGATCGGTGATCTGAATGTGGCCGACTTTGAGCCGCAGCCGGCCTGAAGCGGTGCGTTCAGGGTGTCGCACGTGGGTGTGAGCGCGGCCGGCCAAGGTTTTGCCGGCCAGGGTTTCCTCGATAACGCTCTGCAGCTCCTGAGGCGCAAAGGGCTTGGTGATGACATTGTTGGCGCCCGCTTCCGCCGCCTCCACTCTCTCCTTCATCTGAGCGCGGCCCGTCGCCATGATAAAAGGCAACTCTCGGTAGGTTTCTTGAGACCGCAGCGCCCGAACCAGATCTAAGCCTCCCATGCCGGGCATGTTCCAATCGCTGATGACCAGAGCCACTTGTGGATTTTCTCTGAGCAGGCGAAGAGCATGCTCTCCATCTTGAGCCTCCAAAATGTTGTGATACCCAAGGGAGTTGAGAACCTTGATTTCCATCTTTCTGGTAATGGCGGAATCCTCCACCAGCAAAATGACCAGTTCTTTACCCGACACCATCGTCTTCACCTCACCGTTTGTCGTCCATCGAGAGCGTGACGCATCTAGCCGGCATAGCGGACCTGAGCCGCAGGGTTCTCTGTTGGAACACATCCACAAATATATCGGCCGACCGGCCCAAATCCTTAAGCCCAAAAAGTCGACGGCTGCCTGTGCGCTTCCGTCGGCTTTCGCACCGAGGATTGGATCTTCTGAACCGCCATCCTTGTGGAATATATCGCTCCCCGCACAGAAGGGGCGGTTGGTCGTACGGCCACGCAATCTTACGGGACAACTTATCGTCCTACGAACAAAAGAGGCGGTTCTCTCGAATTGAAATTTTCCATGTTTGGAACAGGAAACATAGAAAGTGTGGAAAGTTCTTCTAGGCGACGGAAGACTCTCAACGGCCGTTAGAGCCTTTTCCTGTCCCGCTCTTCAGAGCTCCATCTCTTGCAGGCCGCCGCAGGGACCAGCATGGAACCAGCCCGGCTTCACTTAGGAGAACCGAAAAGTTTCGGGAGCTTGGAAGATACGTATTGCAAAATTCAATGGATTTGTGTCTTGAACCAGAAGAAAATCATGGCGTGCCAAGTTGTTTCCAACTCTGTTCCGTGCGTTCGATTGAGACCGAAAAAACCTTTCATTTCATCACCTTGCTTGTATGGTGATAAAGATGTTGGCATAACCTTTCATATGATGGTCATCCGCCTATTTAGGGGCCTGGGCCGGATTCCCAGAGCATTGTCCAT
>NZ_JBRAHS010000033.1:0-5097 GCF_052743555.1 Desulfosoma sp. | reverse complement strand
TTCCAACGGTTCTCCTGCGGAAAGACCCACTGCCAGCGCCACTCCTTGGGCGCGTTGGAGTATTTGCGGTCGGTCTACTCATGTTCAGGTATGGCGCCGCTTCAATGACTGACAGCCATGTGGTTTTCATCAATCTGTCTTTCAAATACGTCCACCCATGCGTCGAGAAACATTGCGTAATGTTACGGTGCTTCCTGGAAGTAGAGCGGCTTTTTCAAGTCCGAATTTCGTATTTTCACAGTCCCCTGAAATGGCCCCCCTCCGGCACTTTTCGACGGTCTTCGCTCAGTATCCAAGCGACCTGTCTGCGTGCGGACACGCACAGGTAGGCACAGCTATCGGCCTGAGTTCGGGGTTGGCTCCGAGCGCGAGCCGACCGCTCACCGGCTTAAAACGCCTGCCTGCCCCGCGCTGGGTGCAGGGACGTAGGCAGGGGTTTGTCGCGTGGAGACCTACGAACCGAATGGAACTTTTGGCAACCGACCGTGACCGGCTGGCGTTCCTCCTCGAAACGGACGCCGCCCTTGATCTGAACATCAAGGCGCCCAATGGCCAGGGCGGAGGCAGCCGCCGGGGAGCCGTCGCCGGAAGCGCGGCATCACCAGCGATATCGGCTCGAAGCAGAGGCTGGTCAAACTCGATATGGAGACACACGCCGAAGGGGTTGGGATCCGTCTTCGACGCCTTCTCCGGTTCGGCTGTGGTGGCCTACAGGTACAAGACCAAAAGCATTCGGGTCCTGGCCGACGATTGGCTGCGCTGGTGCCACCACGCGGCCCGGGCGATCATCGACTACGACAAGGTGCCTCTCTCCGATGAGGACCTAGAGGCACTGCTTGCGGACAACGGGAAGGCCGAAACTTGCGTCCAGGACAACTTCTAGGGCAGCTTTTTCGCCAAGGGCGTCCACTGCACGATCGACACGATCCAAGCCAACGCCGACAGGCTCTTGAGCTTCTTCATTAAACCCACAGTCTTTGAGAATTTAGCTCATCTGCGGCTTTTCGTGGGCCCTCGCGCCCACGGTTTCGGCGCCAGGGTCCGCACATCTTCCCATCTCAGGAAGTCGAGATCTACCGTGTGCCATGTTGGCTCGCCATTCTGGCTCTGGATTAAGGTGACGGTCTTGGGTGCCGCGATGGCACCCATGATGCCCGCTGTTCGGTCTCTACCAAGCCACCGGCGTCTGACTGGCTCTAACACCATGAGTCTGGAAGAAAGCGGTGCGGAGGGCGGGCCCTGATTGCTCCCCGACACCGCTTCCTAAAAGGTTTTCAGAGGACGCGTGAAAAGAATGCTTCGGCACACTTCTAACGAGGTCCAGGGGGAAGAAAGCTTTCGTCGCCGAGCATGGTAAAGGGGGATTTGCCGTCGGGAACCCCTGTCTTGTATTGAAAAATGCCTTCCACCAGGTTGTTCACCTTTTTATAGAGCGCCCGCAGAGGAATGTGGGCTGGACAGGTTTCCTCGCATAGGCCGCAGTCGATGCATCGACCTGCCATGTGGACCGCCCGCACCAGATGAAAAGAAGTGTCTGGAGGAAGTTTTCCCGAAGGGATCAATTCTTTGTGTTCCAGGCTGCATTCGGTGCAGAAGCACACGGGGCACACATCCCGGCAACCATAACAACGGATGCAGCGATTGAAATGCCCGAGCCACCAGGCCAGCCTGTCCGTGTCCGGCATGGCTTCCAGTTCCTCAAGCCGGCGGCTTTGCTGAACAGGTTTGGGCGCCTCTCCGTAATCCAGGTGATCCGGGTAGGGCTTGGCGCATTCACAGTAAAATGCCAGATCCTGGGGACACGCCTGCCCCATAATAACCACCTTGGACGGTTGCAGCTGGTTCCATTTGAACAGCTCGTAAAGGGATCTTTCTTCACAACCGCGCACCAGAACCCCGAAAGTCTTATCCGGGCTTTGCCGAGCTAGGGCCAAGAGCAGCTTGGTGACGGGGTATCGAACCTTGAAAGGCTGCCACGTTTCCAGGCCGTCCATGTCGGCTTTGGTGAAAACGGCCGGGAAGGGCAGACCGTGAACCGTCTTATAGGCAACAAAAGCATCCACGCGGCCCTCTTCCAGCAATTGTCGAACCTTGGTCTTCATGACATCCATCCTGTACGATGAGCGAAAAGTCGTCGTTAAAATCCCAATGCCAGCCGCGGGCTCGCTTCAAAGGACGGTGCCGGCCCCAAAGCGCGCACCTTTTCGGTAAAATCGCGCACGACTTCGGCAAACTTGATGCCTTCTGCCGATGAGATCCATTCCAGACGGAAACGTTCCGGGCTGTACCCCGCAAAGCGAATGAGTTCCTGAACGAACTTCATCCGCTTCAGGGTCATATAATTGCCCTTGATGTAATGACAGTCTCCAATGTGGCATCCAGCCACAAGGACGCCGTCCGCACCGCGCTGAAACGCATGAAGCACATGGTGGGGGGATACGGTGCCCGAGCACATAACGCGCACCACGCGCACGTTGGGCGGGTACTGAAAACGGCTGACCCCTGCCAGGTCGGCTCCGGCATAACTGCACCAGTTGCACAAAATGGCCACAATTCTCGGTTCAAAGCGTTGCGCCATGATTCCGTCTCCTGCCTTCGGCCTAAGCGGTCAAGGCTTCGTCGATTTGCGAATAGAGCTGCAAATGGGAAAATCCCAGCAGCGTAATGGCTTCCGATGGGCAAGTGGCCGCACAGGTGCCGCAGCCTTTGCATAGAGCCTGATTGACTTCACACTTGGCTTCCTGTTCCAGATAGGAAATAGCCCCAAAAGGACAACACTGCACGCAGCCTTGGCAGCCGCAACACAAATTCTTGTTCACGATGGCCGCAACCCCGCCGGCCAAAATGGAGTCCTTGGCCAGCACGGTGGCCGCTCGAGCCGCCGCCGCCTTGGCCTGAGCGATGCACTCTTCCGTCGGCTTAGGGTAATGGGCCAATCCCGCGATAAAGACGCCGTCCGTAGCGAAATCCACAGGACGAAGCTTGGCATGGGCTTCCAGGAAAAAGCCGTCGGCATTGAGCGGCACCTTGAACATCTTGGCCAACGCATCGGCCTCTTCCGTACGCATGACAATGGCGGACGCCAGGGTGAGAATATCGGGTTTGAGCACAATGGGACGCCTGAGGACGTGATCCACTACGGCGACGGTAAGGGAACCGTCCGATGCCACCTGCACCTGGGGTTTGTTGTCCAGATCGAAACGAATGAAGAGCACGCCTCTGGCACGGGCTTCCTTGTAGAGATTTTCCCGCAGCCCAAAAGTGCGAATGTCCCGGTAAAGAACGTACACATCCATTTGCGGGTTGAGTTTTTTGAGGCGCAGGGCGTTTTCAATGGAATGGCTGCAGCATACGCGACTGCAATAGGGCCTTTGAGGTTCTCGCGATCCCACGCACTGAATGAAAACGGCCGAGTTGGCATTGGCAATGCGGGGATCCCCCTCGCTGATGGCCCGATCCAGATCCAGGTTGAGGAAAATGCGGTCACTGTGCCCGTAACCGTATTCCGTCGGTTTCAGTGAATGGGCTCCAATGGCCAAAATGGCCACACCGTGGTCGATTTCTTTCAGGGATCCGCCCACATCGACGACGGTGTGGAAATTACCCACAAACCCCTGCACATCGCGAATCAGAGCGTTGGTCAGCACCGTCACTTGAGGATGTTCCATAACACGAGCAATCAGTTCATCCAGATAAGGCGCTAAAGGCTGCCCATCCCAGGTGGAATAAAGCTTGCGGCCATGGCCGCCCAGCATATCCTTGCGTTCCACGAGAGTGACCGGATACCCTTGATCGGCCAGGGCTAAGGCTGCGGTCATGCCGGCGATGCCGCCGCCCACCACCAGGCCCGATTTGGTCACATTCAGCTGAATTTCACTCAAAGGCTGCTGCAAGGTCACCTTGGCCACCGCCATGCGGACCATATCCTTGGCCTTTTCCGTGGCGGCTTCCGGCTCGTTCATGTGCACCCAGGAACCCTGGTTTCGAATGTTGGCCATTTCAAACAAGTATTTGTTCAGACCGGCCTGCTTCAAGGTTTCCTGAAACAGGGGTTCATGGGTTCTGGGGGAGCAGGCGGCGACGACGACGCGGTTCAGGTTATGTTCCGCGATGACCTGCTTCATTTTGTCCTGGGTGCCTTGAGCGCAGGTAAACAGATTACGCTCCACATAAACCACAGAGGGCAGCGTTTTCGCATATTCCGCCACAGCTTCCACATCGATGACCCCAGCAATGTTGACGCCGCAGTGGCACACAAACACGCCTACGCGGGGTTCTTCTGCCGTCACGTCCTTTTCGGTCAGGATCGGCGGTTTTTGGGTGAGCGTGTTTCGAGCCGGAGCCAGCAAGGCCGCGGAATCGGCGGCGGCGGCCGAGGCTTCCATTACCGATAACGGAATGTCTTTAGGGCCTTGAAAGACACCGCAGACATACACACCCGGTCGAGATGTCTGAACGGGTTCAAAGGGGGATGTGGCCGCAAAGCGCCCGTCCCCGATCTCAATGCCCAGTGTTTCGGCCAGCTTCACGGTGTCCTGGGACACCTGAAGGCCTACGGAAAGCACCACCAGGTTGAACACATCTTCCACCACCGATCCGTCTTCCATGACATACTGAATGGCCAGGTCATCGGTCTCCGGAACCCGCTCCACGCTGTGCACACGCGATCGAATAAAGCGCACCCCTCTTTCCCTTTGGGCTCTCTCATAGTACCTTTCAAAATCCTTACCCGGCGTGCGCATGTCCATGTAAAAGATGGCCGTCTCCAGGTCCTTTCCCGCATGTTCCTTGGCAATCACCGCTTCCTTGATGGCGTACATGCAGCAGACGGCCGAACAGTACCCATGGTCGCAATGGTGAATGTCCCGGGATCCCACGCACTGCAACCACGCGATTTTTTTCGGTTCCTTGTGGTCCGAAGGGCGCACCAGATGGCCCATGGTGGGGCCGGAGGCCGAAAGCAGCCGCTCAAATTCCATGGCCGTCATCACATTGGCCAAACGCCCGTAGCCGTAGGTGTCGTAGACGCTGGGGTCAAACGATTCAAAGCCAGGAGCCAAGATCACGGCGCCCACGTCCAGGGTGAAGGTCTTTTCC
>NZ_JBRAHS010000023.1:0-39628 GCF_052743555.1 Desulfosoma sp. | reverse complement strand
AAACACTGATCCAAGCAGGCCTGAATAAATACCTCTTGGAAATGGCCAATATTCGTAATCACGATTCCTGGGTCCACAGCTCGGATCCGGCCATGGCTACAGAAAAAGCCAAGGATTTGGTGCGCATGGCTGTGGCCAAGGTGGCTCTGCTGGAACCTTTGCCGGAGCCGGAACTTTCCGTGACGCGCCGCGCTCTGGTGCTGGGCGGTGGGGTCGCGGGCATGACGGCGGCCTTGAGTCTGGCCGATCAGGGCTATCCCGTGAATATCGTGGAGAGCGGTGCGCAGCTTGGCGGTCAGGCTCTAAGGTTGCACAGCACGTGGCGTGGCGAGGATATTGCGGCCTTTGTGGAACAGTTGCGCCAAAGAGTGAACGCACATGAGCGCATCACCGTCCACTTGAACGCACGCTTGAGCCAGGTCGAAGGTTTTGTGGGAAATTTCAAGTCGGTGATTCAAAACGGCGCCGAACCCGTCACGGTGGAACACGGCGTGGCCATCATCGCCACCGGCGGCCGGGAATGGAAACCCGACGAATACCTCTATGGGCAGCACCCTGGAGTGTTGACCCAGTTGGAGTTGGATGAAAAATTGCGCGCCGACGATCCCGCGCTGGCACAAGCTAAGTCCGTGGTCTTCATTCAATGTGTGGGAAGCCGGGAACCGCAGCGGCCTTACTGCAGTCGTGTGTGTTGCACTCACACGCTGCAAAGCGCTTTGGAGATTAAGCGGCGTTCACCCGACACCAATGTCTACGTGCTGTACCGAGACATGCGAAGCTACGGAGAGCGCGAAATTCTTTATCAGGAAGCCCGTCGAGCCGGAGTGCTCTTCATCCGTTATTCCCTGAAAGACAAACCCAAAGTGACCTCTTTGGATGGAACCCTCACCGTGACGGTGACGGACCACATTTTGCGGCGTCCCTTGGTGTTGTCGGCCGATTTTGTGACGCTGGCCACGGCCGTCCTGCCCAATGTGGACGAAGCCCTGGCCCAGCTTTTTAAAGTGCCCATCAACGAAGACGGCTTTCTCGTTGAAGCCCATGCCAAGCTGCGTCCGGTGGATTTTGCCACCGATGGTGTTTTTCTCTGCGGCCTGGCTCATTACCCCAAACCCTTGGATGAAAGTATCGCCCAGGCTCAGGCGGCGGCGGCACGCGCCGCAACCGTTTTAGCCCGGGATCGGGTCCACTTTCCAGGAACAGTGGCACGCACCAATCCATTCTTGTGCAGTGCCTGCGGCACCTGCGTGGCCATTTGTCCCTATTCGGCGCCTCGTTTCAACGAAAGGGGTGTGGCGGAAATCAATCCAGCCCTGTGTAAGGGATGCGGCTTATGTGTGGCCTCATGCCGTTCTGGAGCCATTCAACTGCAAGGGTTTGATGACGCGCAGATTCTGACTATGATCGACAGCCTGTAAAAGGCCGGGCGGGGAGTGAATGTGATGAAGGCTTGGGAACCCAAAATCATAGCTTTTCTGTGCAACTGGTGCTCCTATGGAGCGGCGGATCTGGCCGGTGTCAGCCGCCTGCAATATCCCGCAAACATACGAGTGATTCGTGTGCCGTGCAGCGGCCGCATCAATCCCAAATTTATTCTGGCTGCTCTGCGCCACGGCGCCGACGGTGTGTGGGTGTCGGGGTGTCATCCCGGGGATTGCCACTACATTGAAGGCAACTACTATGCGCGGCGAAAGTTTGCCCTGCTCAAGAACTTTCTGGAACACACAGGCATCGAACCGGGACGCTTGCACTTTTCGTGGATTTCTTCGGCGGAAGCTTCCAAGTTTGCCAACACGGCCAAAGAGGTGGTGGAGGCGGTGCGGGCTGTGGGCCCGGCGCGGCATTTCATCAAGACGCAACCCATGTGGGAAGATATGGACGCGCCGGTTCAGGCGATCTGTCGAGCTGAGGTGGGATAGATGGATGCGTATATCGAGAAGATTCGAGAGGCGGCCCAGCGGCTTCTTGCAGAGAAGAAAGTGGACGGTGTGATCGGCTTTCGTCAAGGCACGATCCCCATGATGAGTGAGCCCGTCTTGATTCGCCACGCTCATCACGTCAATCAGCTTGTGTGGAACAGCTTTTGTGGGGTGAATCTCGCCAATTACCTGGTCAAGCGCAAGGACCGTGTGGCGGTGGTGGCCAAGGGATGTGACAGCCGAAACATCGTCTTGCTAATTCAGGAAAATCAATTCCGAAGGGATCAGGTTCATATTCTCGGAATACCCTGCCACGGCATGGTGGATCGGCGTAAGGTCTGGGGTTTTCTCCAAGGCCGGGAACCCCTGCAGGTGACGGAAAACGGCTTTCAATTGCACGTGTCCGGCAAAGGTTTTGACGAGGTTTTGCCTCGACAGGAGTTTTTGCAGGAAAACTGCCGCATCTGCACACATCGCAATCCCGTGATCTATGACGAACTGTTGGGCGAACCGGTGCCGGAACAAAGCGATGTGGACCGCTACGAGGATGTGCGCCGCGTGGAGGCTATGAATCCCGAAGAGCGATGGTGCCACTTTGAGGAGCTGCTGGCACCGTGCATTCGCTGTTATGCATGCCGCAACGCCTGTCCCATGTGTTACTGCCCCACCTGTTTTGTGGATGAATCTCGGCCCCAATGGGTGGGCAAGACCCTCGATCCTACGGACACCCGCACTTTTCATCTGCTGCGGGCGTTTCACCTGGCCGGACGATGCACGGACTGCGGCGCCTGCGAAAGGGCCTGCCCCATGGAGATTTCAGTCCGGCAATTGACCAAGAAACTGGAGAAGGATGTGAAGAGCCTATATGGCTATGAGGCTGGCTTGGTGATGGAAGGGCGGCCGCCGTTGGATACCTACAGACCGGACGACCCGCAGGACTTTATCAAATGAGCCGTATGCGAAACCGCATCAGCGAGAACCAACGCGACAGAGGATGGATTCATGCTGACAGTCTATGTGCCAAAGGAAAAAATGCCCCTTGTCATCGGCCGCGTCATGGACAGGGCTCGAGTCTTTGCGCCGGTCAAGGAGGGCCATGCCCATCGGTTTCGGCTCGTGAACCAGCCCCACCACGTGGATTTGACGTATCAAAACTCGCGGCTTTCTCCAAAGGAATTGATGCACCCGCCGGCGGAAGCCATGTTTGCGTACAGCCTTAAAAAGGGGGATCCCAAAGAAGGCATTTTGGAAGAGATTCCCAAAGGTTTAGGTCCCCGCGTGGTGTGGGGCATTCGCCCTTGCGACGCCAAGGCCTTTCAGTTGATGGACGTCAATTTCATGACCCGAGAATACGTGGATCCGTGGTGGCAGAAACGCCGACAGTCTACAGTTCTGGTGGGCTTGGGCTGCCATGAACCGTGCAGTACGTGCTTTTGCACATCCGTGGGGACAGGACCATTTGACCGCAGCGCCGTGGATGTGCTCATGACCGACTGTGGCGACGGTTATCTTATGGAATCCGTGACCGAAGCCGGTGAAGCCCTTTTGGCCCACGTGCCGAAGGCCGAAGCGGCTTCCGAGAATCGGGTCGCTCAAGCCCGCGCTATTTCTGAAAAAGCCGAAAAGAACCTTCCTCGACTCTTTGTCCCCGATCCCCTTCAGGACAAAGCGATGAACGAGCTGTTTCAGGAGGCCTTTTGGGAGGAAGTGCAGTTTGCATGCATTAACTGCGGCACCTGCACCTTTTTGTGCCCCACGTGCTGGTGCTTTGACATTCAGGACGAGGTGCACCGCGATGAAGGTGTGCGGGTGCGGTTGTGGGATTCGTGCATGTTTCCGCTGTTCACGCTGCACGGGTCCGGCCATAACCCGAGAAACCAAAAGCTGCAGAGGGTGCGCCAGCGCTTTATGCATAAATTTAAGTATTACGTGGACAAATACGGCAACGGGCCGGCGTGTGTGGGTTGTGGGCGATGCGTCCAATATTGCCCCGTTAACATCGACATTCGACGTGTGGCGGGCATGATGACGGCTTCGTGTGTGTGCCCGACCTAACCGCTTGTTCGACAACGGTTTTCGGTGCCGTTACCGTTTCATTACGTAGAAACACCCTGAGGCGCGATGAGGAGTCGCGGCTGGCCTCGCTCCTACTGAAGGTGTTCGCGAACAAGCTCCTCGGCGCTCAACCGAAACGGCACTTCCAGAGCTTTTAGGCGCCTTTCGGGTAACTTCGGGACTGGTGCTTTGGAAAGGGAGACTTGCGGGCCGTCTGGAAATGTACGGACCGGCGGAAGCCGGTCCCTTCGATTGATGTGGCTTGGGAAGGAGGTTCGTCCAAGGTGAATGGAATGAGCGAACCCCTGTTATTGAAGGAACGCCCTCCTGCGCGTCCGGGAACCTGTGCAGCGCGAGCGCGCGGTGCCTTTTTGGGGACAAGCGGGCCCAAAAGGACGCGAAGGAAAAGCGATCTGAGAAAAGCCCGGGAGCTTGTCTGAGATCGCAGCGACGGGAAGCGGTGCACGCCGCGGGCGCGGATCGCGCCGCTTTCACAGAGGGTCGTCGAAAAGCACGTCAATGAGCCATCGTCGGGAAAGCGGCTCAGGGCCATAAGGCCGACATACAACCCCCGTGGATTGTGCGGAGGACCAAAGTGAAGAATCCCTATCTGCCCTATCCTGTGAGAATTCACGAGATCATCACGGAAACCCAAGACCGCAACCTGAAAACCTTTAAACTGGTGTTTCTCAACCCGGACGATGAAGCCTCCTTTGTCTATATGCCCGGACAATTCGCCGAACTGTCCGTGGCCGGCCAAGGGGAAGTGCCCATCGGGATCGCGTCGTCGCCCACTGAAAAGGGTTACTTGATGTTTACCGTCAATCGCGTGGGCCGCGTGACGAGTTATCTGCACACCATGAAGCCGGGCGATGTCATGGGCGTGCGCGGCCCATTGGGGAACTGGTATCCCTGGGACGAGATGAAAGGTAAGAACGTGGTGATCATCGGCGGCGGCTATGCTTTCACCACCTTGCGTTCTTCCATCGTCTGGATGCTGGACCCTGCCCATCGCGGAGACTACGGCGACATCACGGTGGTCTACGGAGCCCGCAATCCCGGCATGTTGCTTTACAGGGACGAGCTGGTGGCCTGGGAACAGCGCGACGACATCACCATGCACCTGACCGTGGATGCTACGGACGATCCCCAGTGGAAATACAACGTGGGGTTCGTTCCCGCCGTGACCAAGGAAAAGGCGCCCAGCGCGGAAAATGCCTACGCCATCGTCTGCGGCCCGCCCATCATGATCAAATTCACGCTGCCTGTTTTGGCCGATTTGGGGTTTGCGCCGGAACGCATCATCACTAGTTTGGAAATGCGCATGAAGTGCGGCATCGGTATGTGCGGCCGCTGCAACATCGGCACAGAATACGTGTGCAAGGACGGTCCTGTGTTTTCCATGAAAAAACTGGCCTCCTTGCCCAATGAATACTAATCGGGCGGCAAGCAGTGCTCGGCCGATTTCCATCAACCCAGGTCAATGGAAACCGCAGTGGGGGCCGAGAAAGGGGGCGGCGGCGGAGGTGCCTCCAAAGTGGTGCATCTGGCTGTGTAGACCTCAACCAGGAGCTCGTTCGAGAAGGCCTGCTGGCGAAGCGGCGCAAGCCGCCATATCCTCATCGCACCTTGCGGCGCTCCTGCATAGTGAAACGAAAACGCCCTCGACAAGCCTTTCTCGAATACGGTCTTAGCAAAGGAGGATTCCAATTCGCCGTCAGAGCCTGAAGAGCGTGCGCAAAAAGGACCATTTCATTGGACGTGAAAGCGCTGTATCCTTAAAAACGGGTGGTGGATTGGCGCATCGTTGAGCCTTGGAAGGAAGCGAAAGAGCAAGCATAGCTGTTTACAGGCTGTGCGTGCATCGAGCCCCGGAAAGAAAAGCGGGTTTCCGGGGCTTTTTCTTTGCCTGCATGCCCTGCAACTTCTAAAATCAGTACAATGGAGTTGGAACGGCGAAATGGAAGGCCGGTGGAAGAGGAGCGGCGCCATGGGCAGAAAAAAGGACACATCGGACAAAGGACGGAAGCTTTCCGAGAACGAAAAGGCGGAATTGAGTTTTTTCATGGACCGCCTGCGCGTGCAGGACCCTCAAGGGCCGAGCCTGGAGAACTGCTTGAAGAGTCTGAAACAGGCTTTAACGGGGCGGGAAGCCTTGGCGGCGGCTTTAATGGACGCCTTGAGCCTCGAAGGCGGCCCGGTGTGTTTTCGAGCCTTTTGTGCGTTGCAGGGTCTCGTTCAGGACAAGCACCTGGCCAGAATGGTGCGCCGGGCGGCCTATCGGTTTCGCCAAAAGGGTTTTATCCTGCCCGACACCTTGACGGCGCCCGAAGCATCGACCCCGGTCGTGCTCATCAAGGCCGAAAAAGTGAAAAACGAGGGCTGCATGATTTTTAATGACAAGGTGGGGATATTCCACTACGGCGCCTTCGTGCATGCCGCGGACGAGGGGCAGACTTACGGCGTGGTCCTTCTGCTGGGCGCCGGATTGGACGATCACAACCTTGTCGTGGCCCCCATGTCCCGAAAGGGTTTCAAAGAGTTTTTTCGCGGCGCCGCCGAAGATTCGGGCGGCCGAGTCCATGAGATCCCCTTGGGCCACCTAGCGCGTGTGCTGCAGGCCTTGGCGAAGTTGGACCGCGTGCCTGAGGAGACAAAGGCGAATGTGGCTAAGGCGCGCAAGCTTTTGGAACCTCATGCCTTACCCAGTGCGCGTCCCTTTTTCATGCAGCTGTGGGAACAGAAGGGTCTGTCACCCTTGCGTGACGTGGAAACGCGCGATCTTGTGGATTTCATCACCCGGAACCCTTCCATAATTCCCTATCACGCGCCTCTTTTTACCGACAAGATGGCTTTTGAGGCCGAGGTGAAGGCTTTGCAGACCATCGCGAACAGCGTCATTGAGGTGCCTGCGCACATCCAGAGCGAACGCCTTCTGGAGGCTCTGCGGTCGGCCACACGGCGCCTTCTGCCGGTGAAGCTCTGTGGCGTTCTTGGCAAGCATTTCGAGGAGATGGCGCTCTGGTGGCTTTTGGACGGAAGGGATCCTTTTGAGGCCGAAAAAAGGTTCGCTTTGGCCCAGCACGCGCAACAGGTTCAGGATTCGGGAAGCAGCCCGGTGATGATTCGCGTCGTGGAGATAGCCATGGCCGTTTACCATGAATTTTTCACCGACGACTTGCTATCGGACTTGCGGCGCTTTCACGAACATAAAGCGGCGCATGAGGAAGGACTGGAGCGAAGTCCAACAGGTCTTTATGTGCCTCGTGCGGTTTTGGAGTGAGGGAAAGGAGTGTGGCCATGAGGCGGTGGAGCTTTCAGGTGAAGACGTCGGCGCGAAGCGACGCCGTGGACGTGACGGGCCTGGTGGCCGACAAAGTTCAGGAAAGCGGCCTATCGGACGGCATCTGCTGCGTCTACGTGCCCCACACGACGGCGGGCGTGACCATCAACGAGGGTGCGGATCCGGCGGTCATGGAGGATGTGCTGCGCACGCTGGACCGTCTCATTCCGTGGAAAGCCGACTACAGGCACACGGAGGGCAATGCGGCTGCCCACATCAAGACAACCCTGACAGGGTCCAGCGTGACCGTTTTTGTGGAAAAGGGACGGCTCCTTCTCGGTACATGGCAAAGAATCTTCCTCTGTGATTACGATGGGCCCAGGACGCGCACGGTTCATGTGCTCGTGCAGGGCGCTACCTCGTCCTCTTGAAGCGCCCGCCCGAGGAAGTGAATTTCAGCCGAGTCATCTTGTCACTCGCTCTGGTGGTTTGGAGCTCGCCCAGAGAGGGCGTTCGAGGGTTCTTGAGCCTGTATCGAGGATTTCCGCGCCCATGCTTTCGGAGGGACCGGCTCCTGCCGGTCCGCAGGTTCTCGGACGGTCACGAGGCCGTCCCTCCGAAGGGCAGGGGCGGGCCTCTCGATCCAGCTGGAGGGAATCACGTGCTCGTGGTGCGCACCTTTTCAGATGCGCAGGAGCGCGTTCCTCCGATACGCAGTGTTCGTTCATTCGGTTTACGGCAAAGGGAACGCGTCTCCGCGCTGCGTTTCCACAAAGGCGGCCCCGTGCGGGCGGGCATCCGGCGCGTGGGCCTTTGAGCCCACCGTAAGGCCCCGGCCCTCTGAAGGGCTTTTTCATTCAAAGACGGTGCTCTTGCCAGTAACGGAATTGTCAGGGAGGTTTCATGGAACGATTAGAAGCCATTTTTTCGCCCGCATCCATCGCCGTGGTCGGAGCGTCCACCGTCCCCGGAAAAGTCGGCCACGATCTTTTTGCCAATATCTTGCGCGGTGGCTACACGGGAGTCCTCTTTCCCGTGAACCCCAAGGCCCGGTCGGTCCTGAGTGTCAAGGCGTATCCGACGTTAACGGACATTCCCGACCCGGTGGAGCTGGCCATCCTGGTGGTGCCGCCCAAGGCCGCACTGGCCGCGGTGGATGAGGCGGCTCACAGGGTGTCAAGGGCATTGTCATTGTGTCGGCGGGTTTTCGGGAGGTCGGGCCCGAGGGGCGGGCCATTGAAGAGCCCATTGCGGCGCGGTGCCGTGAGGCAGGCATACGCCTGGTGGGGCCTAACTGTTTGGGGGTCATCAATCCGCATCCGTCGGTGCGCATGAACGCCAGCTTTTCCAATCGCATGCCGGCTTCGGGGCATATTTCCTTTATCTCCCAGAGCGGCGCCTTGTGCACGTCGGTTTTGGATTTTGCCGCGGAAAGGGATTTCGGGTTTTCTAAGTTCATTTCCGTCGGCAACAAGGCCGATGTGGATGAACTGGATCTGCTGCGGTACCTGCACCAGGATGAAGACACTCAGGTCATCATGATCTACCTGGAAGAGCTGCGTCGGGGACCGGAATTCATTCGGGAGGTCAAGGAAATCACGTCGGGGGACCGGCCGACCCCGGTTTTGGTCATCAAGTCCGGTCGCACGGTGACTGGAGCTCGAGCCGCCGCCTCACACACGGGATCCCTGGCCGGATCGGAAGCCGTCTACGAGGCCATTTTCAAGCAGGCGGGCATCCTTCGCGTGGATTCCGTCGAAGAACTCTTCAATTTTGCCGCAGCCTTTGCCGCCGGGAAAACGCCCTTGGGCAACAAGGTGGCCATTGTGACCAACGCCGGCGGCCCCGGCATTGTGGCCACCGACATGACGGTTTCTTCGGGCCTGGAATTGGCCAGATTTCGCGAAGAAACCGTGGCAGCTTTGCAGAGCCACCTGCCTTCCACGGCCAACCTGCATAACCCCGTGGATGTCATTGGGGACGCCACGCAGGACCGCTACGAAAGAGCCCTGGAGGCGGTCATCAAAGACGAAGGGGTGGACGGCGCCCTGGTGATCCTCGCCCCCCCCCAATCCATGACCAACGCGCTGGAAACCGCTAAGGCCATCGTGAAGATCGACCAGCGGACGCAAAAGCCGATTTTGTGTTGCTTTATGGGGATCTTTGATGTTTCGGCCGGGGTTAAGGTGCTTCAGGAACACGGCCTTCCCGTGTATCGCTTTCCGGAACATGCGGCCAAGGCCTTTGGAGCGCTCTACCGTTACTCAAGCTGGCTGAACCGCCAAAAGCTGGCGCAATTTTTCTTGGAACACGACAAGGAGGGCGCTCGACGCATTCTTGAGGCGGCTTTGACGCAAAACCGAACATTTTTGACCGAATGGGAAGGCGCCGAGCTGTTGCGCTGCTACGGCTTTCAAACCCTGCCGTCCTTTGTGGCCACAACGCAGGAAGAGGCCGTGGAATACGCCGAAAGCCTCACTTTTCCGGTGGCTATGAAAATCGTCTCGCCGCAGATCCTCCATAAAAGCGACGCCAAGGGCGTCCGGCTTCATGTGTCCTCCGCCCAAGAGGTGGCAGAAGCCTTTGACAGCATTGTGGCTGACGCCAAAGCCTATAATCCCCAGGCGGAAATTGTGGGAGTGTTGGTCCAAAAAATGGCCCCTGCCGGAGAAGAGGTCATTTTGGGTATGACCCGATACCCCGTCTTTGGGCCGATGCTCATGTTCGGTCTTGGGGGCATTTTCGTGGAAGTGTTCAAGGATGTGGATTTCCGCGTGGCGCCCATCGGCCGCAACGAAGCGCGGCGCATGATCCGCGGCATTCGAGGCTATGATCTTCTTAAAGGTGTTCGTGGGCGCCCTGAAGCGGACACGGGGGTGCTGGAGCGCTATCTCGTCAGCCTTTCCAACCTAGTTTTGGACCATCCCGAAATCAAGGAATTGGACATGAACCCGGTCATGGTGCACCCAAAGGGTTCGGGCGCTACGGTGGCCGATGTGCGGGTGATCTTGGAACCCTTGCAAGGGTCATGAAAAGAAGGGCCTGAGGTTGACGATCTTGAGGGGGGCGCTTAAAGTGAGAGACAAATCAGGGCATCAGGGTGGCTCAGGCAACTCGTCGAATGGACTTTGACCCCTGCACGACGTGAAGGAGAATGCCCATGGCAGAAAGACCAGGCGCCGTCACCATGAAAGGCACCCCCTTGACCCTCGTGGGACCCGCTATTTCCGTCGGAGATGCGGCTCCCGATTTCGAAGCCCTCAACAATGATCTTCAGCCCGTGCGCTTGTCCCAGTTCAAGGGAAAGACGGTGATTTTATCCTCAGTACCGTCTCTCGATACGCCGGTGTGCGACATGGAAACCCGCCGTTTCAATCAGGAAGCGGAAAAGCTGGGTGACGACGTGGTTGTGCTGACGATCAGTATGGACCTGCCTTTCGCCCAAAAGCGCTGGTGCGGGGCGGCGGGCGTGACGCGGGTTCTCACCCTTTCCGATCATCGAGACGCCTCTTTTGGACAAACTTACGGCGTCCTCATCAAGGAGTTGCGTCTTTTGGCGCGAGCCGTCTTCGTTGTGGCCAAGGACGGCATCATTAAACACGTGCAGCTGGTGAAGGAATTGACCCAAGAACCTGACTATGCCGCGGTCTTGAACGCCGTCAAGTTGTGAGGTCATGAGGGTGGTCATGATCCGGAAGCTGGTCCGAGAACACCTTTTCGCCTACGCACGGTCTGGCAAGTTCAGGTGGTTCATGATAAAAATCGGCACACTCGGATAGGTTTCAGGGAAGCCGTCCGAGAACACCCTTATTCCGAGCGGCGCACGCCGCGAGACCTCATCGCGCCGTGCGGCGTTCCGACACCCTCAAGCCGAAAGGACGTGGCCAAACCATGGTCGGACAGGGTTCGAAAAGTGGTGGCTACGCGGCTTCAAAGTGTGAAAAATTTTACTGTTGCGCTTTAGTACTGCGGAGTGTGCTGTGCACAGGCGGGCCCATGGTTTGCCGTGCCTGACGACGCGGCTCGGCCCATCCCAGCCGCAAAAAGAGAATGATGGATCAAGCCAAACAAGGAGGAATGGATCAATGGCGGAAAGACGACAAGTGTACAAGTGTGATCTTTGTGGCAACATCGTGGAAGTGCTCTGGGGCGGCCAGGGCGAATTGGTCTGTTGTGGCCAACCCATGGTGCTGCAAAAGGAAGGCGTGGTGGATGCCGCCAAGGAGAAGCATGTTCCGGTGGTGGAAAAGACTGCCGACGGCTACAAGGTCAAAGTGGGCGGCATCGCCCATCCTATGGAGGAAAAACATTACATTCAGTGGATCGAATTGGTGGCCGACGACATTTCTTACTTTCACTTCCTGAAACCCGGGGAGGCTCCGGAAGCCACCTTCTGTGTGCAGGCGCAAAATGTCTACGCGCGCGAGTACTGCAACCTTCACGGCCTGTGGAAGGGGTAAGAACGCATGTTGAGTGAAAAAATGGCCAGAGCGTTGAATGAACAGCTCAACGCCGAACTTTATTCTTCCTACCTGTACTTCGCCATGGCGGCTTACTGCCGTGACCTCGGCCTCAACGGATGCGCGCGGTGGATGGAGGCTCAGGCCCTGGAAGAACTGTCTCATGCGGTCAAGTTTTACGACTTTATCAGTGAACGGGGAGGGCGGGTGCTCTTGAGCAGCATCGAAGCGCCGCCAAGCCGTTGGGATTCTCCTCTGGCCATGTTTGAAGCTGTGACCAAGCACGAGAACAAAGTCACGGGCCTCATTCATCAGCTGGTGGATCTGGCCATCGCGGAAAGAGATCATGCCACAAACAATTTTCTGCAGTGGTTTGTTTCCGAACAGGTGGAAGAAGAGGCTGGCGTGGCCGAGATCGTTCAGCGGATGAGGCTTGCAGGCGAAGCCCAGGGGGCCTTGTTCATGCTGGACAGGGAACTAGGCCAGAGGGTTTTTACCCTGCCTCCAGGAACGACTTTGGTGGCCCCCGCGGCCAAATAAAGAGCCAGTGCCATTGGTTTGTCCAAACCGGGTCTGTGCCTGACGACCCATGCAATAGAGCCGGCAGGAAAGGCGCGACGCCCTGCTGCCGGCTTTACGCTGCATTGTTTCGCCATGAGCCAGGGAGTGTGAGCGCCCGAGGCGTGCCGAAGAATGGTTGAAGAATTGGAACGAGAGGTGAACCGGCCTTCCACGGCATCCAGGGGCACAAACCGTCCACACAAAGGGATTCGAGGAGAAAACCGATGGAACCGGCAGGAAACACGCTGGTGAATCTTCTGTGCAGGGCCTTGGAACTTAAGGAAAAAAAAGAAAAGCTGTACCAGGAGGCCATGGCTTCCTGTGCGGATGACGTGGGGAGGCAAACATTTCGAATCCTCTACGAAGCGGAACAGGAACACGAAAAGGCCCTGTCGCACATCCGCCAAGAGCTGGAAGCGGGGAAGGACTGGACGGCCGCATGCCGCTACGAGCCTGCCGACCAGAGCTTGTTGGATCGTCTGGCCCAAAAGATCTCCCTGGATAAAGACCAGCTTCCCGAGGCATGCACGGAGGAGATCAAGGCTCTGGACGCCGGCGTGCAATTGGAAGAGGCGTGTGTTCGGCTGTTTGAAGACGAGATCCAGCACGTGACGGATCCATCCCAGAAGAAATTTTTGAGGTGCCTTGCCGCCGAGGAGCGGGAACACCGAAGGCTGCTTCAGGATTTGAGATTCTTCTACACGGATCCTCAAGGGTGGTTCATGGAAAAGAGCCGAGCGCGCTTGGACGGCGCCGGAGCCGTCACCTGACAGCGCACTATAGAACGTGCTCCAAAATATTTGAAGGGCCGTTGGTAAACATCCGGGCCTTTAAGAGCCGGCCCCTTTACGGCGAATCGGGTGAGCAAACCCGCGGTATGGAAAGATGGTGCTCCGGCGCCAGCTCGACCTTGCAGACCTTCTGAAGGTCGTGCCTTTCTCAACCTGGGCGCTGTTATCCCTCGTGAGTTTCACCTCGTCACGTCGGGCAGGATGCGGGCATGTGTTTGCGGAGTATGTGCTGTTCGTGGAAAGCCTTTGGGACACTTTTCTTGCGTGGCCTGCATGGGTGCAGGCGTTGGCGGCCACCATTTTTACCTGGCTCATGACGGCTTTTGGGGCTTCCGCGGTGTTTTGGCGGCGCTCCTTTCCTCGAAAGTTCCTGGACGCCATGCTGGGTTTTGCTGGAGGCGTCATGATCGCTGCCAGCTACTGGTCTCTTTTGGAGCCGGCGTTGAAACTTTCGGAAAAGGCAGCCCTGCCCTGGATACCCGCTGCGGTGGGTTTTCTTGCGGGTGGCCTTTTTCTGAGGGCTATCGATGCCGTGCTTCCTCATGTGCATCTGGGATTTCCGAGGACCGAAGCCGAGGGTTTGCCGACACGATGGCGTCGCAGCCTTTTGTTGGTTTTGGCCATCACGATTCATAACATTCCAGAAGGCCTGGCCGTGGACGTGGCTTTCGGCGCCGCGTCCACGCACATTCCGGAAGCGGCCGTCTCGAGTGCCATCGCTTTGGCGCTGGGTATCGGGCTGCAGAATCTGCCGGAAGGAACGGCGGTTGCCATTCCCCTTCGTCGTGAAGGTCTCGGGCCCTGGAAGAGTTTTTGGTACGGGCAATTGTCCGGGGCGGTGGAACCAGCGGCAGCGGTGATTGGAGCCGCCACGGCGGCCACATCCCTGACGGTGCTTCCCTACGCCTTGAGCTTTGCTGCAGGGGCCATGATCTATGTGGTGGTGGAAGAGGTGATTCCGGAAGCGCAAAGGGGTGGCCACACGGATGTGGTTACCATGGCGTGTTTGGTGGGTTTCGTGGCTATGATGATCCTGGATGTGGCTTTGGGATAACGGAGGAGATGCCGAGGTGAAGAAAGGACGACGCCTTTTTTTGTGCATCGTGCTCGGCGCTCTGTTTTTCGGCCAAGGACTGCCGGGCCGGCTTGACGCCGCGCCGCACAGTGCTGACACTCAAGAATGCTTGTCATGTCACGTGCAAGCCACGCCGGGCATTGTTTCCGACTGGCAACGTAGCCGCCATGCCCAGGTGACGCCTGGTGAAGCCATGGCTGTGGAGGCGCTTTCCCGCAAGGTGAGTACCCCGGATGTGCCTCAGGCTGTGAGAGGCCACAGTGTGGGGTGTGCCGAATGCCATACCCTACGCGCCGAAGCGCACAAAGACACTGTCGAGCACAACGGCTATAAAATGTACGTGGTGGTGAGCCCCGAAGACTGCCGCACCTGCCATCAGGAAGAAGCTGTACAGTTTCAGCGCAACCTCATGGCCCATGCCCATGACATTCTCATGAAAAACCCCCTGTACGGGCAACTCATTCATGCCGTGAACGGCCTTCAAGCTTATCAGGAAACGTCCCTTCAAACCCTGCCTTCCATGGCCCACACCAACGAGGACGCGTGCCTGAGTTGTCACGGGACGGATGTTCACGTGCAGGGCACTGTTTCCAAGGACACAGACTTCGGCACCATGGATTTTGCCGTGCTCTCCGGCTGGCCCAATGTGGGTGTCGGTCGCTTGAACCCCGATGGATCCAAAGGTTCGTGCGCGTCGTGCCATGTGCGCCACAGTTTCTCCATGGAGGTGGCTCGAAAGCCGGAAACGTGCAGCCAGTGCCACAAAGGACCGGATGTTCCCGCCTACAAGGTTTACAGTGTGAGTAAGCACGGCAATCTTTACGGCGCCCTCAAAGGAGAATGGAACTTTTCCCATGTGCCATGGGTGGTGGGCAAGGATCTGAACGCGCCGACCTGTGCCACGTGCCATGTGAGTTTGCTGGTGGATGAGGCTAAGAATGTGGTGGCCAGACGTTCTCATGCCATGAACGATCGGCTTCCCTGGCGCATTTTCGGCCTCGTCTATGCCCATCCCCATCCTCGAGAGCCTCAGGTGTATACCATCAAAAATGCCGAAGGCCTGCCTTTGCCTACAGAACTGAACGGCTCCTGGGTGTCCGCCGCTCTCATCGATGCGAACGAACAGCGGTCACGGCGTACCACCATGCAGGCGGTGTGTCTGGCCTGTCATGGAACCCAGTGGACTCAAGGGCACTGGGAACGTTTTGAAAAAACCATTGAAGAAACCAACCGCATGACCAAAACAGCCACGGACATCATGATGCAGGCGTGGAAAGAACAGCGCGCCGAAGGGCTTCCGGGCAATCCTTTTGACGAACCATTGGAAAAGAGATGGGTGGAACAATGGTTTTTTTTCGCCAATTCCATTCGCTTTTCATCGGCCATGATGGGTGCGGATTACAGTGTGTTTGACAACGGGCGCTGGTACCAATCCAAAGGGCTTCGGGAGATGGAGTGGCTCCATCGGACTTTGTCGCCCACCTCGACGAAGAGGTGAATTCATGAGACGACTCAAAACGTTTTCTACGCTTTTCTTTGTTTCCGTACTTCTGGGGACGTGTGTGGCTGGGTGGGTCCATGCCGCATCGGGCATGCCCGATATGGGCGGCACCTTTCCTTCCATCACACTGGAAGCGCCGAAGGACGCCGCCATGCGCGCCTATCTCGGTATCGGCGAAGCCCAAACCTTTACCGTGAACCAGGTGGATGCCGATGTGGTGGTGGTGGAAATCTTCAGTATGTATTGCCCATACTGTCAAAGGGAAGCGCCCGTGGTGAACGCCTTTTACGAGCTGGCTCAGAAAAAAAATCGGCCGGGCAAGACCTTAAAGATTCTTGGCATCGGGGCGGGCAACACGGCCTTTGAAGTGGATGTTTTTGGCAAGAAATACAAGGTGCCTTTTCCTCTGATCCCCGATGGAGACTACGTCGTGCACAAGACGCTGGGACAGGTGCGCACTCCCTATTTCATCGTTCTTCAAAGAGGGCCCAACGGCAAGCGCACCGTTGTGTGTTCTCAGGCGGGAAGTTTTGGATCGCCCGAAGATTTTTACCGCCGGCTCATGGGGCCTTGAAAACCTAGGGGAAAGCGAACTCAGCCCGGGGAGCCCAAACGCGGCTGGGAATGCCTTTTGTCGAATCGGCATACGGGAACCGATCCCTTCCCCGCCAATCGGCTGAGCGGACGCTTGATATCACTAGGACGCGCTCCCGCGCGTCCGGGGACTGTGCGCAGCCCGAGGACGCGGTCCCTCTGTTGGCACATGCGGCCCGCGGGAACGTCAGCGGAAGGCATTCCAGGATATTCTTCCAAAAGTGTATGAAGGGTCAGCGTCGAAGAAAACCTGCTAAAATGGAGAAGACCATGAAGCCTACTCGAGGCTTGTATTGGCTGGAAAGCGTTGCCCTAGCAACGGCGGTCCTAATTGTGGCCTTTGCCGTGCCCGCTCATGGCCTTTCCGAGGCCTTTCAAGGCAAAATCTACACGCCGGGGCCTTTGAAGCCCGTGGATTCCAAGCTTACAGTGCGTGTGGGCGATGTGGCGCCGGACTTCACGCTGCCTTCCATTTCGGGCGAGAAAGTGCGCTTGTCGCAATTTCGTCGACGAAGCCATGTGGTGCTTTCCTTTGTTCCTGCGGCTTGGACGCCGGTTTGTTCCGATCAATGGCCGGGCTACAATATCGCCAAAGAGCTTTTTGAAGCGCTTGACGCCGTGGTTTTGGGCATTAGTGTGGACAATCTTTCCACGCTTTTTGCCTGGACGCAGGAGATGGGCGGGGTGCGGTTTCCGGTCCTTTCGGATTTTTGGCCCCATGGAGAGGTGGCGTCCCGGTACGGCGTCTTGCGCTCCGATGGGGTTTCGGAACGGGCCATCTTCATCATCGACAAGGAAGGTGTCATCCGTTACATCGATGTTCATGACATCAACGAAAGGCCTTCTCTGGAAGGCATTCTGAAGAAACTGGAAAAGCTCAAAAAACCGTGACTAGCACGTGGAAAAACCCCTCGTTTCCAAGCGGCGGGCGCCACGCTATATGGACGCCCGGTGTTGGGGACGGGCTACGGCGCGTCCGCCTAGGTATTCGAAGCCAGGAGGCGGTCCCGTCAAGAAAGCGCGCGGGCGGACGCGGATTCCGGGGGACCCGCCGCCCCCTTAAACATGCTCGAATAAGGGCGCAAGGACGCGTGCCCTTCATTGGAACATGCGGCCCATACGCCCGCGAACGGAGCAAAGGAGTGACCACTTATGGAGAAAAAGACCGTGCTGTGTGCCTTTCGAGGGGAAGTTATGTGCTTTGTGCACGTGCTGCTCAATGCTTTGGATTTTGCCGAGCGAGGTTACGAGACGGCCGTGGTGGTGGAGGGGGAGGCCGTGAAAGTGATTCCCGAAATCGCCGCCCCCGATCACGCCATCCATGGGTTGTACATGAAAGTCAAGAACGCGGGGTTAATCGACGGTGTGTGCCGAGCCTGCTCCGTCAAATTCGGTGTTCTCGGCGCCGTGGAAAAGGAGGGCTTAAAGGTGCTCGCGGACATGCAAGGTCACGCGAGTTTGGCAAGGTATGTGGATCAGGGTTTTCAGGTCATCGCATTCTAACGGAGAAGAAACCAGAATGACGAAAAAGGGATCCATGGTGTGCGGACAGATTCCGTGGAGCGCCTGTGGCGATGTGAGACGGTCTGGCTCGAAAGAGCTGAGAAGCAACTATATGGGCCCGAAAGATGAAATGGAAATTCTTTGCACCGCCTGTGGAACCAGAAAAAAGCAAAGCGGTCATTGGGAAGGATGTTCAGGAACGCAATTGAGCGGAAAGGAGCCCGACTATGCCCAAAGCTCTCGTGCTTTATGCCACACGGACGAACCAAACAAAAGGCATCGGAGAACTCATTGCGGAAGGGTTGCGCGAGGCCGGCGTGGACGTGACGGTCCTGGCCTTGCAGGAATTTGAAAAAGCCCAGGAGAGCCCCGAGGCCTACGATGCCCTTATTTTGGGATCGGCCACGTACCACGGAGAAATGATGCAGCCCATGAAGACGTTTCTTTTCAAATTGGACCAATACGACTTGAAGGGAAAGGTCGGAGGCGCTTTCGGCGCTTTTGGGTGGAGCGGAGAGGCGCCGGGGCGGATCTTTGAAACGATGAAAAACATCTACCAGATGGATATGGTGAGCGGACCGTTGAAGGTCAAGTCCAGTGCCATGAGTGGCGCTGTGGAAAGGGCGAAACGATACGGACAGGAAATCGCTCAAAAACTTCGCGGCAACTCATGACCGCAGGGACGCCCCAGTCCCTTAATGATTCGTAGAGAAGAGGATCTCCAATGCCGGCCGATGAGCTTTGGCGAGAGCGCTGTGTGGGGGGGGTTGTGTCCGGACCGACCTTTTGTTTGCCCATGCTTTTGTAGGGACGACCTTAGCAGTGTCTGTAAACGTTTGAACTGACAGGAACCGGTCCCTTCGAGGCAAATTGGGTGGACGTGCCCGTGGTATCGAAGGGCTGGCCTTATGGCTGTCTACGATCTTTCGGACCGCGAGAATGAGGTCGATTCGAGGGAAACTGAATGAGCCGATAAGCGTACTGAAAGAGCCTATCCCTCCAAGACGGAATGAGTGAGTAAAACCCTGCCATCGGCGGGATGTTCTGCGCGTCCGGGAGCAGGCCGAAGACGAAGAAAGCGGTTCCTCGCTATGGACGTGCGGGGTCTTCAGGAACGCCTTGAGCAGCCTTTTCAGACGAGCTGCCAGCCGTGAGAGGGGTCGTCCCTGAAGGAAAGGTGAGGCATAAGCCAATGAACTGTTGACATGAAAGGAAAAACTTATGACGACGCCGAGGCATTGTCCGGGATTTGAACAGTTTAAGGATCCGCGTTCTTTTGTATGCAAGTGCGATGGGGGCGGTGCCGAAAAGGAAATCTTTTCCGACGAATTCGACAAGAAGCATGTGTGTGCCCAATGCGGACAGGTCATCGATTTTACGAAGTACACTGTGGATGCGGGCGGCCAAGACGAGACGCCTCGATAAGGATTTTGCATGCCCAATAAGCTGGCCGGGGAAAAGAGCCCCTATCTGCTGCAGCACGCCGACAACCCTGTGGACTGGTATCCATGGAGCGAAGAGGCTTTTGCCAAAGCCCGGCGTGAAGACAAACCTGTTTTTTTGAGCATCGGCTATGCCACGTGCCACTGGTGCCACGTGATGGCCCATGAATCCTTTGAAGACCCCGAGGTGGCCCGTTACCTCAACGAGCACTTTGTGGCGGTCAAAGTGGATCGCGAAGAACGTCCGGACATCGACGGGGTCTACATGCGCGTGTGCCAGGTGATCGCGGGGCATGGCGGGTGGCCCTTGTCGGTGTTCTTGACGCCGGAGAAGGTGCCCCTTTTCGCCGGCACCTACTTTCCCAAGTCGGCGCGCTTGGGCATGCCCGGATTCCTGGATCTGTTGCGGGAAGTGCATCGGCTATGGCGCGACGGACGGCCCAAGCTGATGGCCACGGGGGACAAGATTCTGCAAGTGCTGCAGCAGGCTTCGCAGGGTCCGGAATCCTTTTTGGAGGAAAGTGATCTGGACCGGGGCTTCGGCCAGCTTCGAGCAGCCTTTGACCCGCGGTGGGGCGGCTTTGGGGACGCCCCCAAATTTCCCACACCCCATCAGTTGACTTTTTTGCTGCGATACCATGCCCGCACGGGAAATCCGGCGGCTCTCGGCATGGTGGAAGAGACCCTCATGGCCATGCGCCAAGGCGGCCTTTTCGATCAGTTGGGCTACGGGTTTCACCGGTATTCCGTGGATGCGCGATGGCTCGTGCCCCACTTCGAAAAGATGCTCTACGACCAGGCTCTTTTGGCCATGGCCTATTTGGAAACCTATCAGGTGACGGGCAAGGCTTTTTACGCTCAGGTGGCCCGGGAAATCTTCACCTATGTTTTACGGGACATGACCGACGCGGACGGAGGATTTTATTCCGCGGAAGATGCCGACACCGAGGGCGAAGAAGGGCTGTTTTACACCTGGACACCGGAAGAAATCGCCGCCGTGCTTCCGGAAGATCAGGCTCGGTGGGCGTGCGAATATTTCGGCGTCACAACCAAAGGCAATTTTGAGAAGGGACGCAGCGTTTTGCATGTGGCGGAAATGGCGCAAACGCTCGCTTCACAGGCTGGCCTGAGCGTGCCCGCCTTTGTGGACCTTATAGACAATGCGCGGGCTGCACTTTTTATGCACCGCAAGACTCGGCCCGCGCCGCTCAAGGACGACAAGATTCTTACAGCGTGGAATGGTTTGATGGCCGCTGCTTTGGCCCTGGGGTTTCGAGTGCTCGGGGAGGCACAGTACCTGAGCGCGGCGACTAAGGCGGTGCATTTCGTCTGGAACACGCTTCGAGACCCTCAGGGCCGCCTGTACCGCCGGTATCGCCACGGCCATGTGGCCCATCGAGGCTATCTGGACGACTATGCTTTTCTGGCTTGGGCCTTGCTGGAGCTCTACGAGGCTTCTTTGGACGTGGAATTTTTACAAAAGGCCGTGGAGGTGCACGAGGCCATGCTGGACCTGTTCTGGAATCCGGAAAGCGGCGGTCTGGATTACACGGCCAAGGATGCGGAGAAGCTCATCATCAAGGAACGAGAGGTCTACGACGGCGCCCTGCCTTCGGGCAATTCCACAGCGCTCAATACTCTTGGGTGCCTTGCCCAAATCACCGGTGATGTGCGCTGGGAAAAGGCAGCCGACGGTATTGTGCGTGCCTTTGCGCATGAAGTGAAAAAATACCCTCGCGCCTATACCCATTTTCTCAACGGCTGGGATCGCCTCTTGGGTCCAGGATGCGAGGTGGTGCTGGTGGGAACGGGCTCGAACCTGGAAAAGGAGGCCATGGTGCAATGCGTGCGGCAGGGCTTTCGGCCTCGAACAGTTCTTGTGGTCAAACCCTTGGACGAGGCTCGGCGCGCCGTCATCGAAAAGCTGGCCCCCTTTGTGGCCTCCATGCACCCTGTGGAAGGTCGGGCCGCGGCCTATGTGTGCCGAGCCAGACAGTGTGCGGCACCGACCACCGACGTGGAACAATTGCGCACCCTCTTGAACGAGGCTTGTTGAAGACGTGAGGTGGGAAACGAGAGAGGAGCGAACAAGGTTTCGAGGAGAAAGGTCATGAGCGGCAATCAAGCGGTGATCAAGGTGTTCGAATACGCGTTGAATCAGGAAGAGACGGGAAAAAAGGTTTTTCCAAACGGCGCTGCAGCGCCTCGGCATCGGGGCGGCCGTCAGTGCCTTTAAGAGGCTGATCGCGGAAGAAGACAAACACATCGCTTTCATCAGCCGCATTTTGGACGAACTGCATCGAGGCAAGGAAGTGGATCCCGGGCAACTTCAGGATCTGGTGCTGGAACCCACGGATTACTTTGATGAAAGGGCCAAGAAAGAGTTCATGGAACAGTGCCTGCACGGGTCCACGGTTCCCGATGTGACGGTGTTCAATACGGCATGGCTGATCGAAAAGGACCTGAGCGAGTTTTATGCCGCCATGGCCTCAAAGGCTCAGGGCAAGGTCAAAGACGCCCTGTCCATGCTGTCCCGATGGGAAAGGCAACATGAAATGTTTTTCCGGCAATTTCGAGACAAGCTCAGTGAGGCCTATGCGCAGATGCCGTGGGGAGGCTGAGATCTTAGGCAATCGGTTCCAGGTATAAGGAGGGTGGTCGTGGGCGGCGGCGTTTCGTATCATGAACGGACGGCGTACCAGCGCGGCGCCTTGGGTGGAGGTTTTCTGGACTGGAGGGCCCGTCCGCAGGTGTTTAAGACGTATCGCGGACTTTTTGAGGTGCCTTTGCCTTGGGGTTTCACGGGCTCATCCAAGCCTTTTTTTCAGGTGCTCTTTGAGCAACTTCCTGACGAAACGCGCGGGCTTGACCTTGAAACTCTGAGCCGCGTTTTCCGACTCAGTTACGGCATCACGGCCCAAAGCGGTACAGGCTCCGACGCTTTTTATTTTCGATCCGTGCCTTCGGCGGGAGCGCTTTATCCCTGTGAACTTTACGCGGCCGTTCAGGGGGTGCAGGACCTGGACGACGGCCTTTACCATTATGATCCGGGTCAAAACCGCCTGGTGCGATTGCGTGCCGGGTCTTTTCTGGCTTCGAAAACCTCGCCGACGGCCGCCTTTTTCGTCACCACGCTGTTCTTTCGAAGTGCCTGGAAATACCGGGACCGTGCGTATCGGTACTGCCTGCTGGACGCCGGGCATCTCGTGGAAAACGTCCAATTGGTCCTTCGATCGGAAGGTCTCAAGGCCTGTGTCTGTGACCGCTTCAACGACGCCGGTCTCAATGCCTTTCTCGGCGTGGATGCCGAAAGAGAAGCCTGTGTGGCCGTTTTGGTTTGGGAATCTTCGGGGAAGGACACGGCGGAGACCGTGAGCGTTTCTCGAGAATTTTCGCTGCGTGACGATGCCCCGCAATGGGACCCGGTACAGCCTGAAGCGTGCCGCCTGAGTCCATGGGATGCGGTGCCGCGAACCATTGTGGAGGCCCATCGAGAGACGGCGCTTGGGACAGTCTCAAGGGGCGCTGGGGATTGGGGGACACGCAAGGAGGCGAAGGCTCCGGACCGTGAAAAGGAGGTTATGAAAATTCCTCGTCCCATGGCGCTTCCCCAAGGGCTTTCTTTTGCGGAATGCGTGAGGCGCCGCCGCTCTCATCGCAACTTTGTCTCGGCCCGCGTGTCCGTTGACGTCTGGCAGACCTTGTGGCACAGCCTGCGGCTGCACGGCGCTTTGTGCCCTTCCATCCAGGTGCTTATGGCGTGCGGTGAAGCCGAGGGACTGCCCGCGGGCGTTTATGCCTGGCATGCCGACGAGGAAGCGGCACAGGTGATGACCAAAGAAGATGTGCGTAGGGCGTCAGCACGCGCGTGCCTGGATCAGGAATGGCTGAAACATGCTTTGTTTCATGTGTTTTTTTGTGTTTCATGGAAGAACGTCCTCGAAGCCTGTGGGCCTCGAGGTTACCGATCCGCCCTGCTGGATGCCGGTCGTCTGGGGCAGCGGGTGTATTTGGCATCCACGGCTCTAGGGCTGGGGTGCTGTGGCATCGGCGCGTACTATGACGAAGAGCTGCGCAGCCTTTTTCATCTGGGATCGAGCCGCGACGTGGTTTATCTCACAGCGTCGGGGCGTGTCAAAAAACTGAGGAGTTGACCGGACGTGGATCGTTTTGAATATTCGGTGACGCGACATCCAGCGGAGGCGTTCCGCGAAACCGCCTATTTTTGCACGGATCATGGGGACTGCAGCCTGGAAGATGTGCCTGTGGATCAGGCGGCCGTTTTGGAAGATCTCTTGAACGCACGTGGCCGGCAGGGGTGGGAACTGGTACAGGTCATTTTTGGAAGAAACGGCCTGTTGGCTTTTTGGAAACGACGCGTTGCGGATGATGCCGTGTCGTGATCGGAGGCGTTCAAAGAAACGGCCTTCGTGTGGTTTGGGGAAGTCAGGGACGCACGCACCCGATTTGGCAGGGAAGGACCGGGTCCTCGCGGTCCGCACCTTTCGCGGACGGCCAGTAGGCCGCCCCTTCGGTGGGGGCCCACCCCTCGGTGCAGCTCGGAGGGACCGGCTTCTGCCGGACCGCGCATTTTCCAGCCGTGCAGAAATGTTTCTCGACGGGGGAATGAAACGAGAAAAAAGGGGATGAGCATGACGGAGACCCTGCACATCAAAGGCATGTCCTGTGGCCATTGCGTCAAAGCGGTGGAAAAGGCTTTGAAAGAGATTCCAGGGATTCACCACGTTCAGGTGGATTTGGCTACGGGTACCGCGACGGTGGAAACCGCCAGTGCTTTGGATAGGGAAACGGTCCGCCGAAAAATCGAAAAAGCGGGTTATGAACTCGTCTGAAAATGTTCCCATGAAGCCCACCCAGAGCACGAGGGACAACGAGTCCGTTCGGCGTGCCGGAGCCACGACGATTGTTTCCATTGGGGGCATGAGCTGTGCCGCTTGTGTGCGGCGTGTGGAAAATGTGCTTCGGGATCTTCCAGGTGTCACCGACGTGGCGGTGAATCTGGCCACGGGCAAAGCCGTCCTTCTGCACGAAGAGGGAACCCTCGACCCCAAGACCCTCGATCGGGTTCTGTCGGAGGCGGGGTATGAGTCTTTGGGCGTTGTGGAGGAAGGGTGGCGGGAAGATCCTCTGGAGGCGCGCCGTCGCCGGGAAACGGCGGATTTGAAGCGGCGAGTGGTGGTGGGCTGCCTCCTTTCCGCCCTGGTCATGATCCTTTCCATGGGAACGCATCTGCCCGGTGTGGATCGCATTCCGCCCGGAATGCTTCATGGGCTTCTCATCCTTTTGACAACGCCGGCTGTCTTTTGGGTAGGCAGCCGATTCTTTGGAGGGGCGTGGAAGGCCCTGCGCCAAAAGACTTCTGATATGAACACGCTCGTGGCCGTAGGAGCCCTGTCCGCCTATGGGTATTCTGTGGCCGCCGTCGTGGCACCTTCTTTTTTTGATCGGACAGGCCGGCATCCTCACTTGTACTTCGATGGGGCGGCCATGATCGTGGCCCTGGTGCTTCTCGGGCGGTTTCTGGAAGCGCGGGCCCGCGGAAAAACCTCCCTGGCCATTCAAAGGCTGGTGGAACTGAGACCCGCCACGGCCTGCGTGCTGCGCAACGGGGTCGAAAAGGTGGTGCCCGTGGAAGCGGTGCAATCGGAAGACCTGCTTCGCGTTCGGCCCGGAGAACGCCTTCCTGTGGACGGTGACGTGGTGGAGGGCACCTCCACGGTGGATGAGTCCATGCTCACCGGAGAAAGCCTTCCCGTGGACAAGACGCGGGGAGATCGGGTGTTTGCCGGCACAGTGAACGGATTTGGAACTCTGGTGGTGCGGGCGGCGCGCGTGGGGGCCGACACGTCTCTCGCCCGGATTATACGGCTGGTGGAAGAAGCCCAGGGGTCCAAAGCACCCATTCAAAGGTTGGCCGATCGCGTGGCGGCCGTCTTTGTGCCCGTGGTCATGGCCATCGCTGTGGTCACCTTTGTGGTGTGGGCTTTTGTGGTGCCGGGACTGGATTGGGGCCGAGCCGTTCTCAATTTCGTCTCGGTGCTCATCATCGCCTGCCCATGTGCCATGGGGCTGGCCACGCCGACGGCCGTCATGGTGGGCACGGGTTTGGGGGCGGAAGCGGGCATTTTGATCAAGGGCGGCGAAGTATTGGAAAAGGCCCACAAAGTCGATACGGTGTTTTTCGACAAAACGGGCACGCTCACCTTGGGCCGTCCTGTGGTGACGGACGTGTCGGCGGTCCTGGGGGTCAATCCTCAAGACGTGCTTCAGCTGGCTGCATCTTTGGAAGCGGCTTCCGAGCATCCTCTAGGGCGAGCCATCGTGGAGCACGCCCGCGCCGAAGGACTGCCGTTGCGCGAGGTCCAGGGCTTTGAGGCCCTTTCAGGACTTGGGGCCAAAGGCGACGTAGGCGGGGTTGCCGTCATGGTGGGCAATCGACGCTTGTTCACGGAGTGGAACGTGGATGTCCAGGCTCTGGAAACGTCCGCAAAAACCTGGGTAGAACAAGGCAAGACGGTGGTCTATGTGGCTCGGGACACCAAGGCCGTGGGCCTCGTGGGTTTACGCGATAACCCCAGAGTCCATGCTCGAGAGGCCGTGGAGGCGCTCAAGGATTTGGGTGTGCGCGTGGGCTTGATCACGGGAGACAACGCCGCAACGGCTCGTGCGGTGGCTGCCCTTGTGGGTATCGATGATGTGGTCGCCGAAGTGCTTCCAGAACACAAAGCGGACGCTGTGCGTGAGGCGCAACGGCACGGTCATGTGACAGCCATGGTCGGGGACGGCATCAACGATGCCCCGGCCTTAGCCGCTGCCGATGTGGGGGTGGCCATGGGCAGTGGAACCGATGTGGCGGTGGAAGCCGGCGACATTGCCCTCATGCGTCCCGATCTGCGCCTGGTGGCCGAAGCGATGGTCCTGTCGCGTTTGACCCTGAGAACCATCCGCCAGAATCTGTTTTGGGCATTCTTTTACAATTGCGCCGGCATTCCCATAGCGGCCGGTGTGCTCTATCCGGTTTTTGGCCTCATGTTGAACCCCATGGTGGCCGCGGCGGCCATGGCCTTCAGTTCGGTGTCCGTGGTGAGCAATGCTTTGCGCTTGCGGCGCGTATGGCAAAAACACCGCCTAAGCGTTGCAACGCCGGGTAAATGAATTATGTTTGTAAGGTGATCGATGTGGTGCCGTATATGAAGCGTGTTATGCAGGAGAAGCTGTCACTCATTGAGAACTATGCCAAGAGAGGAGGATCCTATGGCCCGTTACGTGTGTCAAATCTGTGGTTATGTTTATGACCCCCAAAAAGGTGATCCCGACAACGGTGTGGCTCCGGGCACTCCGTTTGAGAAACTTCCCGACGATTGGACCTGCCCTGTGTGCGGCGCCGCAAAGAGCGACTTTGCTCCAGAGTAACCGACCTCTGAGGGCCTCGTAAGGAGAAAGTTCATGATTTTTGGATTCAATGCGGCAGAGGTTTTTCAAATCGCCGTGGAAATCGAAGAAAATGGTAGAGCCTTTTATGAAAAGGCGATGGCCAAGATCGAGGATGGCGAAGTGCGGGCCATCTTTAAAGACTTGGCCCAGCAGGAAGTGGAACACAAAAGAAAATTTCAGGAACTCAAGGCGCAGTTGCCAACCGAAGCGGCTCAATCGACGGTGTATGACCCCAACAACGAATCGGCCCTTTACCTTAAGATGATGGCCGACGGGCACGTGTTTCGCACGAGTGAAAGCGTGGACACCCAGATCGCCAAGGTCCAGGACGCCGTGGACGCTTTGCGCCTGGCCATGGAGTTTGAAAAAGATTCCGTGATCTTTTTCCTGAGTATGCAGGATGCTACAGAGGAAGAAAAAGGCCGCCGGTTCATCGGCTTGCTGGTCAAGGAAGAACAGGAACATCTGCGGCGCTTGGCGCTGCAATTGAAAAAAATGACCCATTAGGCACGCGCCCGAGAAAGGGGGGCGAGGATCTCGTGCCTGAATCGTCGATTTCCGTCCCCCTCGTTGCAAAGAGACGGCCTCCTGGCCGTCCGCGGAATTAACGGACCGGCAGCAGCCGGTCCATTCAAATGACGCGGATCGCGTGGACGCCGTCCCTTCGAGAGTTCCCAACGCAGGGCGGGAACAAAGCGCGGCCCGCGAGCGTGATGCACTCTGGGATGCGCATCCAGAATGAGCCCAGGGTGGTACCGGGTTCTCACGTCGGACGTTGAGGCGTGAAGATGGCGGCGCGGTCAAGCAACCGGATTCGAAAAGGGATCCGGTTTTTTTATGGACCAGTGCGGTGAGAATTTTTTCCATGCCCATTGCCTGATAGATCTGGACAAGGAGCCCTGTGAAAAATGCGTCGGCCTGTGGTGGATTTGAGCGACTGTGTGGACTGTGAAGGATGTGTGAGTGTGTGCCCTCAGGTGTTTGTGCGCAACGAAACGGGTTACATTGAGGTGCAGGAATGTGCAGTGTATCCCGAGGCCTTGGTTGAGGAAGCCATCATGATGTGCCCGTCCCATTGCATTTTTTGGGAGGACGATGAGGAGACGACCTCATGACTGGACAACAGGCCTCAAGGCGTGTGGACAAAAAGCACATACGAAGCCTTTTGGCGTCCCCTGATTTTTTAAAAAATCTCGACGTCTGGCGAGCCTTTGCCCCTCGCCAGGCCATCAATCCGCTCCTGTCCTTTTTGTGCTCCACGGAGGAGGGGCTTCGATGGCACGCCGTCACGGCCGCGGGCATCGTCACGGCGACCTTGGCGGAAGCCGACCTGGAATCGGCCCGCGTTATTGTTCGCCGTTTTTTATGGCACCTCAACGACGAATCGGGTGGGATCGGCTGGGGTATTCCGGAAGCCATGGGAGAAGCTCTGGCCCGCAGCCCTGCCTTGGCGCACGAATACGGTCGGCTCGTGTTGTCCTTTGTGAGGGAAGACGAAAACTACCTGGAGCACGAACCTCTGCTCACAGGGGCTCTGTGGGCTTTGGCGCGTCTTGTCCAAGCCCACCCGAAACTTCTTCCGGAGAGTCGTCACGACCTGATCCGTTACAGCGGGCATCCTCAGGCCCTGTTTCGAGCTCTGGCCCTGTGGGGGTTGGGTGCCGTGGGCGATTGCTCATGCCTTCCCGTCGTGAAGGCCCTCACTGGAGATGCGAGCTCCGTGCGGCTGTATCGACTGGAAACCTTGGAGAACACCACCGTGGCGCGAGTGGCTCAGGAAGCCCTTTCGGCCATCGCCCTTCGAGAAAACCTCACGAATTTTCCAGCGGCAGGCGAATGATAAAGGTCGTGCCTCGACCTTCTTCGGTTTCAAACAGCAATTCCCCCCTGTGTTTTTCCACCACCACGTGATGGGAGATGGCCAAGCCTTGGCCGGTGCCTTTGCCCACTTCCTTGGTGGTGAAAAAGGGGTCGAAGATTCGATGCCGAATTTTTTCGGGAATACCGGTGCCCGTGTCCGAAAAGCGAATTTCACACCAATCGTCCACCAGCCGCGTGGCCACCGTGATGGTGCCCTTGGTGTCGGGTTGATGCTGCACGGCGTCTCTGACGGTGGGCGGCGTTGACCAAGATGTTGAGAAACACCTGGTTCATTTCGCCGGGAATGCACGGGACCAGCGGAAGGTTCGGGTCCAGGTCGGTGACCAGATCCGCCACGTACTTCCACTCGTTTCGCGCCACGGTCACCGTGTTTTCCAAGGCTCGGTTGATATCCGTCGGGGTCTTTTCTTCGTGGCCGGAGTGGGAAAATTCTTTCATGGCCAAAACAATCTTGGCGACCCGCTGGACGCCTTCCAGGCTCTGTTCAATGGCGCGTGGGATTTCAGTGGAGAGATAATCCAAATCGACGGCCTCCGCAGCCTCTTTCACTGCACGCACCGCATCGGCCAAGGCGTCCACTTGGCCAGCGCACCGCAGCAGTGCCTGATATTTTTCCTGTAACATGGAAAGGTCCGCAAAGGCGTCAGCCAGGAACCTATGTTGTCACCGATAAACTGCACGGGCGTGTTGATTTCGTGGGCGATGCCGGCGGCCAATTGGCCGATGGATTCCAACTTTTGGGCCTGGGCCAATTGGGCTTCCAGGAGCTTTCTCTGCGTAATTTCGGCGCCCATGATGAGCAGCCCCAGGTTTTCTCCATGATCCAAGCGAATGGGGTTGATGGTGAAGCCGAGAAAGCCGGGCTGGCCGTCCGGGCGCGTGAATCGAAGATCGTCCACGCCCTGTCTCTTCTCCCTTCGTCGACAGGAGGCCATGGCTGAGGCCAGCCGCTCCCATTGCCATTCAATGGGGAGTTCGTTCAATTTTTTGCCCAGCACCTGTGCCTCGGGCAATCCGAAAACCGTTTCGGCCACAGTGTTCCAGCGCGTGATGTGCCCTTGAGGATCCAGCCCGATGAGCAGGGAAGAAATGGCCGACACGAATTGTTCCAGCTCCTGGTGGGCCTTGCGGACTTCCTGCTCGGCTTTTTTGAGGGCGGTGATGTCGTGGGATACGGTAATGCTCCCGGCCATGGACCCGCCGCGATCATAGAGAGGGGCGCTCGTAATGTGGAAATAGCTTTCAAGGTGCTCATTGTAAACTTCCCGCTCCAAAGGAAAGTTCAGAGACTCGGCGTCTTCCCATGGATATTTGGGACATTTTTCCGGCCGTCCATAAAGCACTTCGTAGCAATAGCGCCGACAATGTCCTCGCGAGGCATTCCCAGCCGGTGAGCAAAGGCCGCATTGACCTTGAGAATGCGCAAATCCTTGTCCGACACGTCGATAAGGGCCGGAACGGCATCAAAGGTGCGTTCCCACTCTTCCTTGGCTCGCTGCAAGGCTTCTCGAGCCTTCTTGCGCTCGGTGATGTCAAAAATCACTCCGGAGACGTGATCTAACGTTCAGTCGGGCATCAACACCACGCGGCCTCGATCCTCAATCCACCGAATTCGACCATGCGCATCCACGATACGGTATTGTCGAATGAAGGCGCCATTCCGTGGGATGGCTTCCTGGATGGCTTGAGACAGGATGGGAAGATCTTCCGGCACAATGCATTCGTTCCAACGTTTTTGGCCTGAAAGAAAGACTTCTGAATCATAGCCCGTGACCTCTCGAATCTGTTCCGAAACAAACACCAGCGACCAATCTTTTTAACCCGTGGAGACGACACAGGGAAGGTTCTTGACCAGGGCGGCGTAGTCTTCCTGGTAACGATGGAGTTCCTGAGTTTTTTGCTCCATGAGCCGCTCGAGGTCTTCGCGGTACCTGCGGTTGGCGATCTCCAGTTCCCGGCGTCGCAGCGCACATTCCACGGAGATACGCAAGGCAAAGATGTCGAAGGGTTTGATCACGTAGCCGTAGACGCCGATGTCCAAAGCCTTTTGGGCGACGGCCGGATCATCCAGAACCGATAGGATGAGCGTGGCCATGTCCGGATACGCCTCGGTCACATGGGCGATGAAATCGAGCCCGTTTTCACCGGGCATATTCACATCCGCAATGACCAGTTCGAAACTCTGTGTCTTCAAGAGATCCCGGGCCGCAGCGGCGTCAAGGGCACTCACACACTCATGACCGAAGTGCGCGAGCGCACTGGAAACCAAGTGGCGAATGGCGGTCTCGTCGTCCACAAGGAGAATGCGTGCCATAAATTTTATCCTCCGCGCATTTGTCCACCGCAGCCATCACAAGCCGCGCCCCATGCATTTTCCCAATCGGCAGGATTCAAGTTCGACTTGCGACCTTCCGATAAGCGACGTGAATGGTCCAGATTCTGCTTAGTTCTCTTGTGATGGTCAGGACTTGAGGTCATCAAATGAAGAAAAGGAAACGATGCATGCATCCTTCGAAGTACGTGATTTTTGCCGTTGACGGGCAATGGTGTGCGGTGCCTCTGGCTTCTGTGCACCGCCTTCTTCGAGCGGCGGCCGTAACCCCGGTGCCTGACGGCCCTGACGGACTTTTGGGGGTGCTGGACCTTCACGGCGACCTGCTTCCCATCCTTGACCTCAAAAGGGCTCTGCAATATCCCGCCAAAGCTCTCCGGGCCCCCGAGCGTTTCCTCATTGTGCTCAACAGCTCTGGACTTGTTGGTATTCGAGCCGATGAGGTGTGCCGTATCGGATCTTTGCATGTGGGCCGCAACGGCATCTATGAACTCATGTTCCACAGAAGTGCCGGGCCCTTTTGTCAAGTGGCCAAGTGCGAAGAGAAAACAATATTCGTGGTGAACACGGATTACCTTGGCCGGCACGGGTAGCCTCCAAGGGCGCCGCGCCACCGACCATGTGCTTCGTGGTTTGCCGCGCACAGTCAAGAACACTTGGTGGGCATGGAACAACTGGTGCTGACGGTGCAAAATATTCGAGAAGCCAGCAGCCAGAACACGGAAGCGGCATCCTAGTTGGAAGCGGCTGTTCGGGGGCTTGAGAGGCTGAGTCGCACCCTGAGCGAGATTTGCTCGCGTATGTGCGTGTGATTCGGAGTCGCCCAGAATTTTTTTGTCCGCTCTTCAAAAGGCATGGCCAGAGGAGAAGACCATGGGTCAGGAGCCGGCGCGGCACGCCGCCACGGTCCCGCCCACCTTTCCTTCGCCTTCTTCCCAACCCAACACCCCGGAGGTGACACAGGAAGATCGCGGGCTGAGGTTCACGCCGTCGGCGGGTCAAATGGTTCGCGTGAACGTACGGCGCGTGGATGTGTTCCTCAAGAGAGCTGAGGAACTCATCTCTGCAAAATTGGCCATGGCCGAATACCTGCGAAACCTGAAGGACCTCAAGTGTCGCCACGACTGGCTGAAAAGAGCTTGCTCGGTCGAATTTAAGGAATTCAAGTGACTCAAGACCATGGCCACCCATACCGGCGCGGCATGGTTCCTGTCTCCCTAAAGAACCTTAAGGCGCTGTGCCGTTTCATCGAAGACATTCAAAGTTCCCTGTACGGCCTCAGTGAAGAGGTGGTCCGCGCGATGGCGTCGGCGCAAAAGACGGCCCGCACCCTGGCTACCCTGGTGGATGAGCTCATGGAGGGGGCCTAGGACGTGCTGCTCCAACTGTTCTCCTGAGTGCTTCGAGGATTGCATGGTTCGGGAGATCGCGGAACAGTTGGGCAAGGAGGCCAGTTTGGTCATCCAAGGGCACGGGGATGCCCGTTGTCAAGGAAAGAGTGGAGGCGTTGGGGAGCGTCTCCGTGTGGAAACCCAAAAAGGGCGTGGTACCCGCATTATTCTGGATCTGCCGGTGTCTCTGGCCACCTTTCGCGGCGTGCTCATCAAAGCCGCCCAAAGAAAGCGCTCCGTGCTTGTGGCCGAAGATTCGGTCACTTCCAGGACACTGCTCAAGAACATTCTGGACGCCGCCGGCTACGCGGTGTCCACAGCTGTGGACGGACGGGAGGCTCTGGCCTTGCTCAGGGAGCAGGCCCTTGACGTGGTGGCTTCCGACGTGGAAATGCCGCGCATGAACGGTTTTGAACTCACGCGCACCATGCGGCAGGAAGAAAAACTCAGACATGTGCCGGTGGTGCTCGTCACCAGCCTGGATTCGAGGGAACACCGAGAACAGGATCTGGAAGCCGGCGCGGATGCCTATATTGTCAAAAGCGCCTTTGATCAAAGCACCCTTCTGGACGTGCTGGTGCGTTTTACGGGTTAGAACGGTCGCCTTCAAGCCGATGCACCCTTAGGACAAGGGGGAACATGTCACGGCACTGGGTTAGGGAGACCTAAAGAATATCATTGCCGCCTCATTGGGGCCGGAGAGACACCACGGCGGAACCGAAACGCGTGCTCATTGTGGACGACTCCATGACCTTTCGGGAGTACCTTCGCTATCTTCTGGAAAAGGAAGCGGATTTTCAAGTGGTGGATTTCACCGTGGACGGAGAAGATGCTGTTCAAAAGGCTCTGGCCTTGAAACCCGACCTCTCCAGGCTACGTCTATGTGATGCTGCTGACGGCTAAAGACGCCCTGGACGATATTGTGGCGGGTCTCGAAGCGGGTGCCGACGATTATCTGATCAAGCCCGTGCATTCCGCGGAACTGGCGGCGCGGTTGAAAACCGCGCAGCGCATTCTCAACCTGGAAGCCACACTCAAAAAACGCAAGGAAGAGGTAGAACGCCTGTCCGTCACCGATCTCCTGACAGGGGTGTATAATCGGCGCTATCTCAGCGAACAGCTGCCTAAACTTTTGCATGCAAGTCACCGGCAGGGACGGCCTCTGTCCCTGGTCATCTCGGACATTGACCATTTCAAGAAAATCAATGACATCTACGGCCATCAAACAGGCGATGCCGTGCTGCAGTATTTCGCCGCGCTGATGCAGCGTTCGCTGCGCACTGGTCTGGACTGGATTGCCCGTTTCGGTGGGAAAGAGTTTATCGTGGTCCTTCCGGAAACGGCCATCGATCAGGCGGCCGTAGCGGCCGACCGGCCGGGGTTTTTGACGGCGCACAGCACCGTGGAAATTCCCAAGGGGCCGGTGCGTTTCGCCGCCAGTTTCCGGGTGGCAGGTGTGCCGGCACACCTGGCCGACAAAGTGAGCCTGGAAGCGCCGGTGGCCGCCGCCGATGCGGCCCTCTATCGTGCCAAGGGAAACGGCCGAAACCGCACCGAAGTGCATCAAGGCGACTTTCCAGTCAAGATGTGATCCATGATCCGATCGATGCATGCCTCGACAAAAGCTTCCCGCTCCGGTATTCCTTGAGCGTCCTCTAGAGAAAAGGATAAACTGGTGGAACTGTGAACGGAAAGCAGTTCCAGGCCTGTCTCCAAAGCGTTGCGCACCCAAAGCCGAAAGGCTTGAAGAGCCGTGGCCTTTCGGCTGCGTAGATCTTCCAGCGTGACGGGCACGTTTAGACCGGCCCACAAAAGGTCTTCGCGAATGGCGGCGATGAGGTCGGCATCCAGCCGAGGCCGCCGCATGGGGATGCAGTGGGCCACAATGTTTACATAGAGCTGAAAGGGATCGCCGCCGGCCTGCTCTGGATGACACACCAGGCACCATGCGGTGTTGTGGGGATAGGAGGCGTTTTCGGCAAACCGGTTTTCTTTGGCGAGCTTTTGAAAATGCCGAAGGGTGGCTTCAAGGGCTTGAGGATCGGGTTTTTCCATCATGAGATCTTCCTTGCTTGAAAAACGTCATGGCACAGCGGCCTTTAAAGGTGACACCGTCCGTGATGAGATGACGCCGCGGTATGTTCAGGCTTTGCGCTCAGGAGCTCTGCAGGCCATGGCGGCGGCTCTGAAGGAGCGGCTTCGCGCCTGCGATCTCTGCCCGCGCCGCTGCGGCGTGGACCGCTTGTCCGGCACACTGGGTTTTTGCCGCACCGACGGCCGTCTCAAGATAGCGGCCGTCAGCGTGCACCCATGGGAAGAACCACCCATTGCAGGCACCCGCGGCTCGGGGACCATCTTTTTTTCGGGTTGCACGCTCCATTGCCTTTATTGCCAGAATTATCCCATCAGTCAGATGGGCGTGGGCCGCGTGATGACCCCCGAGACTTTGGCCGAAAAAATGCTTCGGCTGCAGCGGCGCGGCGTGCACAACATCAATCTTGTGACCGCGACCCATCAAATTCCACAATTTCTTGAGGCTCTTATCATTGCGGCCCGACGGGGTTTGCGCCTTCCCATTGTGTACAATTCCAGCGGTTACGAAAGGGTTTCCTTGATTCGCCAACTGGCGGACGTCGTGGACATTTATTTGCCGGACATCAAATTCGCCTCTGCGGACGTGGCGGCCTGGTGTTGCGGCCGCGCCGACTACGTGGTGCAGAATCGGCGGGCCCTTTTGGCCATGTGGCGGCAGGTGGGGCCTCTGCGCTGCAACCGGGAAGGGGTGGCGGTGCGCGGCCTTTTGGTTCGCCATCTGGTGTTGCCCGAAGATTTGTCGGGCACGGCCCGATGCTTGGCTTTTCTGCGGCGGGCTTTGGGAAAAGGGGTGTGGGTGAGCCTGATGGATCAGTACTTTCCCGCGCACAAAGCCTTGAAAAAGCCTCCATTGGATCGCAAACCCACCCCGAAAGAAATCCAGGCCGCTGTGGACGCCGCCTGGCGCTTGGGTCTACGCCGTGGCTTCACCCAGGAAACCTGCCCATGCAATGAGCCTGCCCCGGGTATAGAAGGAACGGGCTTCGGCGTGTCCGCCATTGGATCCCCCGGTGAGAACGCCCCGCGAACCTGCAGGAGCCGGTCCCTTCGATCGGCGCTACTGAGATAACCGCTCGGCCAGATTGGACGCGAGAAGCCGGCACTGCGCCAGATCCTGGGGCGTCCCCGCCCCTTTGACGTCCACCACCGGTTCCACCACCTCCAAGGACAACCTGTGGGCGAAATCTTCTAGAGCCTTTCGAGCCCCGCCGGCCCAGGCGTAACTGGTCACGAAACCCACAAGGCGATGCTTGAGGAGCTTGTTTTCCAGAAAGGCCAACAAAGCCTCCATGGGAGGAAACAGTCCCGTGTTGTAAGTGGGGCACGCGAGAATCAGCCCCTTGCGCGGCCAAATATCGGCGATCACCTCGGAGGCATGCGTGCGGGCCACATCGTGCACCAAGGGCCGAAAGCCATGTTCAGTAAGCCCCCGGGTGACGGCTTCCGCAAGTCGATAGGTGTTTCCATACATGGAGCCGTAGGCCACCACCACCGCCGGATCGCATTCTTGAGCGCTCCAGCGCCCGTAGAGACGCACAGGCATCGACGGATCCCGGCGCCAGACGGTGCCGTGGGTAGGAGCCACGACCGTAAAGGGCACCTGCCGCAGTTTGTCGATGGCTTTAAGGACCATCTGGCCGTAACGGGCGACGATGTTGGTGAAGTAGCGAAGCATTTCCTTGTGCATCTTTTCCAGGTTCACTTCGTCGTCAAAAAGGCCTTCGTCCACGGCGCCAAAACCGCCAAAGGCATCGCCGGAAAAAAGGACCCCCGTAGCCCCATCATAGGTCATCATGGTTTCGGGCCAATGGACCATGGGCGTGAGATGAAACTGCAGTTTGTGGGTTCCCAAGTCCAGAAGGTCCCCGTCCTGCACTTGGCGGCACGACGAGGACGAACCGTAAAAGGCTTCCAACATGCCCAGAGTCTTGTTGTTGCCGATGATGGTCATGCCGGGAAAGACGGACCGAAGAACCTCAAGGGCTCCTGTGTGATCCGGTTCCATGTGGTTGATGATCAGGTAGTCGACGGACCGGCCCGGGGGCAGGACCTCGCGGATTTTGCGCAGATGCTCGGGAAGGAAATGGCCTTTGACCGCATCGATGAGAGCGATCTTTTCACCCACCACCAGGTAGGCGTTATAAGAGACGCCATAAGGCAAGGGCCATAGGGCTTCAAAAAGGTCGGTTTCATGGTCGTTGACGCCGACCCAAAAGGTGTCTGAGGCAACCCTGGGCAATTTGGTCATGGAGCGCTCCTTTCGGTTGAAGGAAAACTCTTTCTTCATTGCGTCCTCTTATCATAGGCGGCCGTGCATAAGAAGGGCGGGATGGGCTGAGAAAAAAGCTTTTCACAGCCACAGGGAAGCCGACACAAAAATCGGCGTGGTCAAAGCGGTGAAAACCGAGAGCCATCGTCGCGCCAGGTGGCTCGAAGGAACCGGCTTCCAGCGGCCCCGCATGAACGGAAGGTAGGAGGCCGTGCCTTCAAAAGCCGGAGACCGGAAGGTCTCGGTCACCACAAAGAAGAGCCGTTAAGTCCGGAACCCGAAACTTTCTTGGAGCTGAATGCCGGAGGCGCTCTGAGGGTTTTGTTCTCTGAGGTTTGAAAAACCGAGAACCGTTTATCTAATGCGTGCGAACTTGCCGAAGACACAAAGAGTGTTTAGCTTAGCGCGGCAAAATGCCGATAACATCGTTGAAGCGGCACTTCCCGCTCTCGAATTCAAGGCTGGAAAGGAAGCTCCCATGCGTCTCATCACCTGTCTCCTTGGCATCATGATGCTCATGACCAGTCAAGCGTCCGGCGGCTATGCCATGCAAACCGCAACGGAATTGTTCCACAAGGCCCAAAACGATCCCCTGATGTACCGGCGCGCCGCCCTATACACGGAAGCCCTGGCTCGAGATGACGCCCCAGTGGAAGCCCTTAGAGAACGGGGGACCATTTACTACTATCAAGGCAAGTTGCCGGAAGCCGAGGCCGATCTGACGGCTTATCTGGAAAAGGGAGGAGGGGACATTCGGGCTTTGCTCTTTCGCGCCCTCATTGCCATCAAAGGCCGGCAATGGGAAAGGGCTTTGGCCGATCTTCATCAAGCGGCTGCCTGGGATCCTCATCGCAGCGACGTTCTGAGTCATCGCGCCGAGGTTTCTACGAATTGGGACAAGTTGCTGAGGCGGAGAGGGATGTGGGGCACGTGCTGCGCCTACACGACGATGCCTTGGCCATGGCGCGAGCCCTAAGAGTGCGCGCCCGCATCGAGCTCGACCGCGGCAACGAACTTTTGGCGCGGGAGGCGTATCGGCAGGCGGCAACTTTGGATCCGAGTATGGGATTTATTCACACCTGGGGCGATGTCCTGAGCCCGGAACAGACCCGAAAGATCGGCTTCGTGGGCCTCATTGTGCTTCCGGCCTTGCTCATCTTTCGCATTTCAGTGCCCAAGCCCAAACGGCCGACTTCCAAGCGCTGACGCCCGTTGGCGGTGCGTTTTTGCGAAAGTCGTCAAAGGCGCCGAAGGGGCCGCGTCTTCAAGCTTGATTTTACCTTCCGAAAGAGCATCTTCTCACGGTTCACCATGCGGCAAGACCGGCCGTAGGGGAACCATTTCTTGTGAAGGGATGGCTTTCTGACAGTCCGTCGCTTGCTCGCGTAAAGGGACAGCGTGCTGCAGGTGGGCGGCTTTGCGGACACGCCGAAGTGCGTTCCTTTGAGGGAGGAATGGGGCATAAAATCGGCGGGACCGGCTCCTGCCGGTCCGTGGTCTTATGGGCTGAAGGGCAAGATCATTGCGGATGCGGAAGGTAGGGCGAATGCGCAGAAGCGCATTGCTTCAAGGTTCAAAGCGGCGTCTTGAAGTGTCTTCTCAGCCTGTCCGGCCGCTGACCAGTTTCCAGCTTGCCCGACAATGGTTCGGCTGGGTCCCTTCGACAAGGCGCCGGCAGGACACAAGGAATCGCGGCCCAGGACCCGTTCCACCACCTGCTGTCTCACTTGAGTTTTCGGTATCCGGTCTTCGGCAAATAACGCATCTGTCAAATGAGAGTTGCTTCCACATTGTTAAAAAGGTTACTTCTGTTTTCGGTTCTGTGCTTCAGCGAACACCGGCTTCGAAAAAGGTGGACGGTCTAAAGACGGTCGAAGCAGGAGAGGAAAGCTGTGGCAGATCAGTATTTGAACGCGGAATCCAGGCTTTTTCACGAGATCTTTCAGCACGTGTCCACAGGTATTGCCGTCTAAGAGGCCGTGGATGAAGGGAAAGATTTCGTCTTCAAGGACATTAATCCCGCTGGGACATCCATCGGCAAGATGCCTCGAGAGGCCTACATCGGTCGGCGCCTCACCGAAGTGTATCCCGGCGTGCGGGAGACGGGGTTGCTGGAGGTTCTTCAAAGGGTCTGGAAAACAGGCGTTCCCGAAAAATTTGCCGTCACGCGTTACCGGGACGAGCGCATTGAGTTGTGGGTGGAAAATTACGTAACGCGTTTGCCTTCCGGGGAAAATCTTACCGTCTTTGAAGATCTGACCGCGCGAAAACAAACCGAGGCTGAAAAGGCGCAACTGCTGAAACAAATCCATCGCGTCCAAAAGATGGAAGCCCTGGCGGCTCTGGCCGCTGGCATAGCACATGACTTCAACAACTTATTGATGCCCATTTTGGGCTATGCCCAGATGGGTGCGCGTCGAAGCGCTTCAGAAGAACCCCATCATCGGTATTTCATGAGGATTTTGGACGCTTCCCGCCGAGCCAAAGATCTAGTGGGCCAGATTCTGCTTTTGAGCCGAGACAACCCGTCCGCAGAAAAGGGTGCGGATCTTGTGCCTATCCTGAAGGAATGCGTCAAGCTGCTTCGAGCCGGCGTGCCCGAATTCTTGGAAATTTCTTACGAAAAACTGCCGCAGACGGCCCCGGTTCCAGCGGATCCTGTGGAGCTTCATCAGATTGTGATGAATTTGGGGGTGAACGCTTATCAGGCGGTCGGCAAAAAGAGCGGATGGGTCCGTTTTCAGCTGGAATGCCCCTGTGAGACGGCGCATTTTTTAAGAAAAGTTTCAGACGCGCCAACGCCTTGGGTTCGTCTGTCGGTGTTGGACAGCGGGCCTGGGGTTTCGCCCGAGGTTCGAGAAAAGATCTTCGAACCCTATTTTTCGACCAAAAAACCGGAAGAAGGCACAGGCCTCGGTCTTTTTATCGTCTCCGGCGTCGTGCAACGTTTGGGCGGCGCCGTATGGGTGGAGGATGCGCCGCAGGGAGGGGCTGCTTTTCATGTGCTTCTGCCCATGGCACC
>NZ_JBRAHS010000022.1:0-43135 GCF_052743555.1 Desulfosoma sp. | reverse complement strand
CCGGGATGGCGACGGAAGCCAATCTTCAGATGATTCGATCCAAAGGCTTGGACGATGTGTGTGTGGACCGTCGCCGATTTCAAGAAATCCCTGAAGGGGACCCATCCGTTGTGCACCATGGTCCTTCGGGTGTTGTCAAGGCCATACGAAGTGCCGATGCCTTTGATTGGGCCAAGAGGTTGCCTAAGGATGGCCTTATGGGTTCCTTTTTCAGTGCGGGTTCGGCTTGGTTTCTCTAAATGAGGTAAGGGAGCGTAACGAATGGAAGATGCCGTACAACGCCTCGTTCGGTCCACTCGGCAGCTAATGGAGTACATGGAAAAAGAGTTTGTTTTTGACAAAATGGGGGATGCTGGCTGCGGTGGAATCGACCCTTATCGGTCCGAAGCCTTTGATGCCCTCCTTCGCTCGGTCAGAGACGCCTTGGAAGCGCTGGATGGCCACTAAGTGGCGCGTAGGCCGAAGTTTCCAGTGCCATGGTGTTCGTGAAAGTAACGCCCGCTGACGCACAGGGCTGCCGCGGCGCCCACGAACTGAATCATCTCGGGCAATGAGATACGGTCATTGAAAGCGCCGAGGTGAGGCCCTGTCAGGAGCACCACATCCTCCTGACCGCGCACGTACCGGCGGGCTTCGGCCCGTGAATACCCTCGCTCCTCCAAAAAGGTCCAAAATTCTTCGTCGCTCATGCCGTGCTGGTCTGTCACACGAAGAATTTCTTCCATGTGCCGGTCTACGCCCATTTCCTCGATCATGCGTTCCACCAAGGGCGCCAGGTGCCCAAGGATGGCCATGGGCGCCTCATGACCAGTAAAAGCCTCGTAATAAGCGCGAAAGATGGATTCAATGAGTTTGATCAAAAATGGCTTGTCAAACCAATGCCGCACATCCACGGGTGTTCCGCTCGCCTGAAGACCTCGAAGCCGCCGGTCTCGGTTCCTGAAATAACTTCCGAAGACGAGAAAAAAGCTGAGAAAATGAGCTCCCATCTGTTCATACAAGGATACACCGCTGGCCCCCGCCGGCTCCAAATGTTCCAAGTCCCGCAGGCCCGAGGCTCCGAAATTAGGATAATCGCAAGATGCCAGCCACCGATCGAGCCGGCCGGCTCGAGGCCACCGGTAGAGGCCGCCGTCTTCCCGGCGATGGCTTTGCACACGGTTATGAAACAGAGGAATGGGTGCTGTGTGCACGATCCCTCGGGACGCCAGACGTGCCAGCATGCGGGCACTGCGTATCATGGCGGCCAGGAATGCCGCTTTGGGCAGCATGCGGCCTTGTACCGGCTGGTTAGGATAGTCGAAGTAAGCCAAGGGTGCCGAAAAGGCAATAGCCCATAGCTTGTCTTGGTATCCATTGCCGTATGGCGGGCAGACCTTCGGCAAGGGATTCACACGGCACAGCCAAGAGCCGTTGGGTGTCAGGGGCGCAGGGAGTTGCGCCTTGTCCTCAAAGCGCAGGATCGGATTGTCGTGAAGAAAACGGATCCATTGGATTTCTCGAAATAGGGCGCGAGCGCTCTCGGGCTCTTGAGCGGTTTTGAGGACGAGGAGGCGTCCCGTTTTCGGCTCCGTTTTCCAAAAGCTTCGACCACAGGCGTGCCAAGGGCCTCCTGGGTCTGCGCTTCCCCAGGGGTTCACGACATCGTGCCAAGAAAGGACGGGCACAGAGTGCGGATCGATGTCGAGGGGAAGATCCGGAGGTGCCATGGGCACGGCAAGCGTCCCCAAGGCTTCGCACGCCGCGCGCTGACACGCCCCGTGGGGTTCCAGACAGAGCCGTTCCAGAATCCGGTGCGCCTGACGCACCACGTTCAGGCGTGGAGATGTTTCCAGAAGGTCCTGAAGCGCCAAAGTTGTTTCTCGGGCGAGAAAATAGGCCTGTTTTTGCGCCAGATAAGGCTGATGAGTCAGTATCTTTCCAAGAAGGCGCACCGCGCCCTCGTCCACCACATCTGCATACTTCTGAATAAGGCGGCGCAGATCCTGGGTTTTGAGAAAAGCGGCACTGAAATCCGACGGTGGGCCGCTCAATTCGCGCTTGAGCTGTTCCAGTTCTCGATGCGGTGCTCTCATGGCCTCGTCATGGGTGTCACATCAATCAACTCTTTGCCTTCCAAACCTCGACAAAAGGCATACACGGCCTTGCCCAATTCATGGGGCATGTAGCCTCCTTCCAGCACGGCAAAAACCCTCCCGAAGGCTTTTCGGCGCGCCGTTTCACCCAAAAGCCGGCCAATGTGATGATAATCGCTGTTGCTTAAGCATCCCCCCCAGTCTTTGAGGTGCATGTCAAAGCCTGCGGAGATCCCAATGATGTCCACTAGAGGCAAAGCGTCCAGAAAGCCGGCGATGTTCTGGACAAAACATTCCTTTTCGGCCGAGGACACGTCGAGGAAAAGACACCGGGAATCCCCATTAAAAATCTCCGCCGTACCGTCGCCTCGATGCATATCAAAATCGATGACGGCCGCTCGCTTCACAGTGCCGTCGTGGAGCAGGGCCAAAAGGGAGACGGCCATGTTGTTGAAAAAACAAAAACCGCCGTAACGATTTCGGCCTGCATGGTGCCCCGGCGGCCTCACGGCGGCGAAGACGGGCTGTCGGGTCTGGGCGGTGAGCCGTGCCGCGCAAAGGGCTCCCCCCGCAGCCAGGACAGCCGCTTCCCACACGGCCTTGCCTTCCAGCTGCACCTGGGTGAGATGGTCCGGTGTGTGCGCCCGCAAAAGATCCTCCTTGGAAGCGGGCCGAGGCACCACCACCTCGTAGCATCCTTGCAGATTCCCCATGATGGAACGCACTCGAGCAGGCGTTTCCACGGCCCCTGTGGGATAGCGCGCCATGTAGGCCTCGTGAAAGACCACTTTCAGCATGGAGCCTGCTCCGTGGCCTCTTCGGAAGAGGTAGTGGCTTCCATGGGAATGGCGGGTGGACGGTAACCGGTCATTTCTTTGAGTTTCTGTGCAATGGCGTGGTAGACGGCCAGGGTCTCCTGGGTTCCGTAGCCTTTGTCCGCATGAATGAACACCGGTTGTCCCTTGCCGTACTTCAGCTTGGATGAAACCACCACATAGGGAATGTGGCGCTCTTTGTCGCACGCATGCACAAGCTCAATAAAATGGCCGCGAATGAGGATGAGATCGGGTGTCGGCAACTGCGGATGCATATGGTAGGCAAAGGCCTCTTCCCTGGGAAATTGACGGATTTCCAAGTCCAAGCCATGGCGGGCGCAGATCTTCTGGAGCAGCTTTCCATCAAGACCGCAATGGAGCATGTACAGCAAAAGGCGTTTTCCGGGCCCCTTGGGGGTTCCCTCGGCGCAGACCATGACCCATCCTTTAGCCAGGGATAGCCTTGTTGAAAACCAAATTTATCTTACAAAATCTTTGCCTGTTCACCAAGCCTTTGCAAGAAACGCCTCACGAAACGCCGGCGGAAAGCCGACCCCAAGGCCGGCTTGCACAAGCTGTGGTGAGCAACGGTCGGTTTTTAAAAAACCCGCCGGTGCTTGAGCCTGGAGGATTCCCAAGGCTTCTGTATGGTCATGGCTTATGCAGTTTCTGCGGTGTTTTTTTCCCTTGACAGCAGAAGGGAGAAAAGTTTAAGCAGGTAATGAATGACGATTCATTCAGGATCAAGCGGGAGCGAAAGACCATGGCGCACGAGCGCGGCCATCACAGGAATTCCGACAAAAGGCGGCGGATTTTGGATGCCGCGGTTTCCGTTTTTGCGGAAAAGGGGTTCTTTCAGGCCCGAGTGGCCGATATAGCCCGCCTGGCCGGGGTGGCCGACGGCACCATCTACCTTTACTTCAAGAACAAGGATGACCTTCTGATTTCCATCTTTGAAGAAAAGATGAAGGAAATCAACGTGAAATTCCGCGACGCTTTGGCCGGGGAGAAAGACGCGCTCGCCCGCTTTCGCCGCCTCATTGCCATGCATTTGGCAGGGTTTCAGGCCTATCCGGAACTGGCGGCGGTGCTGCAGGTGGAACTGCGCCAGAGCAGTCGTTTCATGCGCGAATACAAAAAGGTGGAACTCAAGAACTATTTGGACCTCATGGGTGATGTGGTCCGTGAGGGCCAGCAGCAGGGTGTGTTTCGGCAGGATCTGCCGTTGAGCTTGGTCAAGCGTTTTATTTTCGGCACTCTGGATGAAGTGGTGTCCACGTGGGTGTTGGCAGGGCGTCCTTATGATTTGGAGACCCTGACGGAACCCTTGATGGATCTATTCGTCAACGGCCTTGGGGTGCCTGAGGTTAAAGCCCGCGTGGCTGGCGTGAACACGTGATCCGTGCAGGCTGCCGCGGCGCCGGGGCGCACAGGCGGTCACGGAAGGAATCGGCTCTGGGACATGGGTCAAGGAGGAAAAATCATGAAGCTGCTTGTGGACGAGAGGGATCTCAAGTTTGTTCTTTATGAACAACTGAACGTCGAGGACCTATGCAAGTATCCTCTTTTTTCTGAATATTCCAAGGAAATGTTTGATATGGCCTTGGAACAGGCGGAAAAGCTTGCAGAACAAGAATTCTACCCCACTAACAAAAAGGGGGACAAGGAAGGGTGCCGTTTTGAAAACGGTCTGGTCACGGTGCCCGAATCCTTTCATCAGCCTTACCGATTGTACTGCGAAGGCGGGTGGCTGGCCATGGCCGACGATCCCGAAGTGGGCGGCCAGGGCTTTCCATTCACGGTGTCCAATGCCTGCGTGGAATTTTTCGCCGCCGCCAACTGGGCTTTGCTCATGTATCCCGGCCTGACGCACGGCGCGGCTCGCCTGCTGCAAAAGTACGGCACGCCGGAGCTTCAGGAAAAGTACATGTACAAAATGTTTTCCGGGGAATGGGGCGGCACCATGTGCCTGACGGAAGCCGGAGCGGGCAGTGATGTGGGAAATTTACGCACCCGCGCCGTGCCCCAGGGCGATGGCACCTACAAGATCGAAGGCCAAAAAATTTTTATTTCCTCCGGCATGCACGATTTGACGGAGAACATTGTGCACATGGTACTAGCCCGCATCGAAGGCGCACCCAAGGGCACCAAGGGCATTTCCATCTTTCTTGTGCCTCGCCTTCTCGTGGACGACAACGGCAACCTAGTGGACAATGACGTCAACTGCGGCGGCATCGAGCACAAGATGGGCCTTCACGGTTCCGCCACCTGCGTGCTCAATTTCGGCGAAAACGGCAAGTGCCTGGGTTTCCTCATGGGCGAACCCAACAAGGGCATGCGCATCATGTTTGACATGATGAATGAAGCCCGCCTCTTTGTGGGCATGCAGGGCTTGGCCCATGCCAGCACGGCCTATCTGCATGCGCTTCAGTACGCCAAGGAGCGGGTTCAGGGAACGCCGGTGGAAAAGATGAAGGATCCGGGCGCTGAACGTGTGGCCATCATCAATCATCCGGATGTGCGCCGCATGCTCATGTTCATGAAATCCAGTACAGAAGGCCTTCGGGCTCTCATGCACTTGGCCGCCTACTGCCTGGACCGAGTTCGGGTGGCCGAAACCGACGAGGAGCGAGACCTCTACCAGGGCTATGTGGATCTTCTGATTCCCATCTGCAAATCCATGGGCAGCGACCTTGGCTTTCGTGTCTGTGAAACCGCGGTGCAGGTCTATGGCGGCTATGGGTACACCTCGGAATACCCGGTGGATCAGTTCCTGAGGGACTGCAAGATTGCTTCTATTTACGAAGGCACCAACGGCATTCAGGCCTTGGATCTGGTGGGTCGAAAGATCGCCATGAAGCGCGGCCTTTTGTTCAAGAACGCCGCCAAATTCAGCGCAGAACTGACGGCTAAGTTCCGCAAGAACTACCGCATGCGGGAAGTGCTTGAAATTTACGAAGAAGCCGCCGAAAGTCTCATTCAGGTCACCAAGTTCTTTGGACTGAAGGGGATGACCGACGAATTTCATGTGCCCATCCTCTACGCCAAACCCTACCTGGATCTCTTCGGCGATGTCACTCTGGGCCTCTTGCTCTTGTGGCAGGCCTACATTGCCGATCGCAAGCTGTTTGAAATCTACGCTGATCATGGGGCCAAGGATGACAAGGCGCGGCAGGCGGTAGTGGCGTCCAATCGCAGTGCGGCCTTTTACGCCGGTAAGATCGCTTCCGCCAGGTTCTGGATGACCCAGGTGCTCACCCAGGCACCTGGCAAGGCCCGAGCGATCATGACCAGCGACAAGTCGCCTTTGGAAATTCCCGAAGAAGGTTTTGCTCTGGTTTAACACCAAGGAGGACGTTCAATGAAGGCAAGGGATGTGGTTTTAGTGGACGGCATTCGCACGGCCTTCGGCAAGGCCGGGGAAAAAGGCATGTTTTGGATGACGCGTGCCGACGACATGGTCGTCAAGGTCATTCGGGAGCTCTTGCGGCGTAATCCTCAGGTAAAACCTGAAATGGTGGAGGAAAATGTCTGGGGAGCCACCACGCAGGAGGGCGACCAGGGCCTGACCATGGGACGCACTTCGGCCATCTTGGCCGGACTTCCCGTTTCGACGGCGGGCTATTCCGTGGATCGCATGTGTGCGGGCGGCATGACGGCGGTCACGTGCGCGGCTTCCGAGATTGCTTTGGGTTCCGTGGACGTGGCCATCGCTGGGGGCGTGGAACACATGGGGCATCATCCCATGGGCGCCACCGCCGATCCCAATCCGCGTTTCATCGCGGAACGCATTGTTTCCGAAGATGCTCTGGTGATGGGGAAAACCGCGGAAAACCTTCATGACATGTTTCCCGAAATCACCAAAGAAATGGCGGACGAGTACGCGTATCTGTGCCAGAAAAAGGCCTACAAGGCGTACCAAGAAGGCATTATTCAGAAAATGATTGTACCCATGACCGTTTACACCAAAAACGGTTGGGTGGTGGCGGACCGCGACGAGCAGCCTCGCCCGGAAACGACCATGGAAGGTCTGGCCACCCTGAAGACGCCGTTTCGTGTGCAGGGCAAGGTGACTCCTGGGAATGCTTCGGGATTGAACGACGGCGCCTGCGGCGTCCTGCTCATGTCCGCCGACAAGGCCAAGGAACTGGGCCTTCGGCCTAAGATGCGTCTGGTGGGGTATGCTTTTGCGGGCGTCAAGCCGGAAATTATGGGTTACGGTCCTGTGCCGTCCACTCACAAGGTCCTGGCCCGTACGGGACTGAAATTCGACGATCTCGATGTCATTGAACTCAACGAAGCCTTTGCGGTGCAAGCCGTGGTGTTCATGAAGGAATTCGGCATGAAGTTTCCCGACGACAAGCGTCTTAACCCCTACGGCGGTGCCATCGCCTTTGGTCATCCTTTGGCCTCTTCCGGTCCGCGGCTCATGATCCACCTCATGCACTATTTTGAAGCCCATCCGGAAGCGCGCTACGGCCTGGCGGCAATGTGCGTGGGGTTGGGCCAGGGCGGATCGGTCATTTGGGAAAATCTTCAAACCGCGAAGTCCGAATAAAAGGGGACTGTCATGGGTGAACCGGTGACCAAGTTTTTGGTGAACTTTTGGAACTCTCCCGTTGGCAAACTGGCCATCGTGACCATGGACAACGGGCATGACTACAAGAAACCCAACGTATTCAGCGAAGCTGCCCTCGTGTCTCTCAATGAGGCCATCAACTCGGTGCTGGCCCAAGGCGACGTGAAGGGTCTCATGCTCACGGGAAAGCCGTACATCTTTGCGGCCGGAGCGGACCTGACCCAGGTGCCCTTTGTGACCACCTTTGATCAAGGCTATCAGATTGGCAAGGCCGGCCACACCATCATGAAGCGTCTCATGGATTTGCCCTTCCCTACGGTCGCGGCTTACAACGGGGTGGCTCTCGGCGGCGGCCTGGAAATCGGGCTCTACTGCCAGTATCGCACCGTGGCTCGAAGTGTGCCGGCCATGGGCTTTCCGGAATGTTTCATCGGGCTCATTCCGGGCTGGGGCGGCTGCACCTTGGCCACCAAGCTTTTGGGTCCGGAAAAGGCCCTGGAGCTCATCATCTTCAATGCCCTGAACCAAAACCGCATGATTAACGGTGTGCAGGCCTTCGAAATGGGTCTGGCGGACCGACTCTATGACGGAGCGGAATTTTTCGACGATTCCCTACGGTTTCTTATTGGCATCATTGAGGGGACGGAAAAGGTGGAGCGTCAGGCCTCGAAAACCACCAACCTCAAAGCGGCCATGAGCAAAGCCAAGGAATTCGTGGACGCCAAGGTGCACGGGGCGGCTCCGGCCCCCTATCGCGCCATGGAACTCATTGAAGGCGCCACCAAGTGGAGCGTGGAGCAGGGCTTTGAAGAAGAGAACAAGGCTCTGGGAGACCTCATCAAGAGCCGCCAGTGCAAGTGTTCCATCTACGCCTTTGATCTGGTGAACCGTTATGCCAAGAAAGTCAAAGGTGTTCCGGACGCCAAGCCGAAGCCCGTGAAGAAGGTGGGGATTATCGGCGCCGGCCTCATGGCCTCCCAGTTGGCTCAGCTGTTCATCTATCGGCTGGGTGTGCCCGTGGTCATGAAAGACATCAAGCAGGAATTTGTGGACAAGGGCTGCGCCTACGTGCATCAGGAATTTCAAAAGATGGTGGAAAAGGGCCGCATGCCGGAAGCCCGTGCCCGCTACTTGTCCAGCCTGCTGCACGGCACGCTGAGCTACGACGATTTTGCCGACTGTGATTTCGTCATCGAAGCCGTTTTTGAACGCATGGACATCAAGAAACAGGTGTTCGCAGAAGTGGAAGCCGTGGTGGTGCCGGAATGCATTTTGGCCACCAACACGTCGTCCCTGAGTGTCACCGAAATGGGTGCGGACCTCAAGCACCCGGAACGCGTGGTGGGATTCCACTTTTTTAATCCTGTCGCCGTGCTGCCTCTGGTGGAAATCATCAAAACCCCCCGGACCGACGACCTAACCCTGGCCACCGCCTTTGATCTGGCCAAGAAGCTCAAGAAGACGGGCGTGCTCGTCAAGGACGCCCCGGCTTTCCTGGTCAATCGCATTTTGACCAAGATGCTTGCCGATTGCCTCACCATGGTGGACGAAGGCGCTGATTTCATTCAGGTCGATGAGGCCCTGCTGGGTTTGGGATTGCCCATGGCTCCCTTTGACTTGCTGGCTCTGGTGGGCTTTCCCGTGGCTTACCACGTGGCGGAGACCCTCAACCATGCCTTCGGTGCAGAACGCTTTCCGCTCAACGCCAATTTCAAGAAACTGGTGGAGGCCGGCAAGAAGAGCATCTATGTGCCGGGGGCTAAGGTCAAGAAGGTGGACCCTGAAGTGGAAAAGCTCTGGGTCAGGAAAGGCCAAAAGGAATTCCACTCGGACGAGATTCGCGATCGCGTGCTGAGCAATCTGGCGAAGGAAATTGACCTGATCCTGAAGGAAAAGATTGTGAATAGTTCCCGGGATGTGGATCTGGCCATGATCATGGGCGCTGGCTGGCCCTTCTTTATGGGCGGCATCACCATGTACCTGGACATGGCGGGAGTGACCCCCAAAGTGCTGCAGAAGGTGTTCTTTAGCTTCTAGAACCCCTTCATCTCATCCCGTGATGTGCGATTGTACCCGATCCGGCAGGAGGGGCTGGGAGAGGGTGTTCATGGGGGCGGTTCTGGGGAGAGCCGCCCCCAACATCGTGGTACCATAGGGCGTTGTTTGAGGGTTACCAGTTCGTGTCGTCGACGCTCACGAGCCGCACCCCATGAGGTTCCCTGGATTCGTAAAAGATCAGCACAGAAGGTTCTCCGGAAAGCATGCGGCGCAACACATCGGCCATGAAGGCTCCGATGATCTGGTTGCTCATGACCACCGAAGGGTCCGCTTGAACAAGGCACGAAGCGCTTGCCGTGAAGGTCTTTTCCAAAGGCGTGTCTGATGGAGGACCACGTTGCATGGTCTTTTCTTGGACACGCTTTTCTCGAGTTCGGGCTGTTTGCCCGTTCCGTTGCCGCTTGGAAAGAATCCCATCCAAATCCAGAAGCTGCGCCGGCGTGTGCCGGCTGCGGTGGGGATGAAAAGCCACCACCTGTCCCTTGTCCGGGCCGGTCCCCCCGGAAATGAGGATTTTGCCTTCCTGCTGAGCCCTCAGGCTCAGAAGCCTTCGTGTTTCAAAATTGTCCACGCAATCCAGAACGACATCAAAGGGAGAGAGATCCGTGCGTTCGTCCACGGATTGCGCAACGCCTCGAGCGTGTGCTCCAAATAAGGTGTTCAGCCGATGGGCCAAGGCAGGCGCCTTAGGGGATCCGATGTCGTGAGCGAAAAAGATTTGACGATTCAGATTGGTCACATCCACCCGGTCGGAATCGAAGAGAGTCAAGTAGCGGCATCCGCACAGGGTCAGCGTAGAAGCGGCAAAATTTCCCAAAGCTCCGGCTCCCACCACCGCGACTCGAAGATTTTCCAGGGAAGTTCGAGGATTCGGCCGGACATATTCCACGGGTGCGAACGTTTGGGGCTGCCCGAAAAGCACGCGTTTGACTTCTTCCAAGGCCAGACCTGCGGCGGCCATGGCCGTGGCCGCATCCTGCCAATCCACGGCCGAAAGGGACCGCTGCGAGACCATGGCCTGAATTATGGCGCTTTCCTTGCCGGGAGTGTAACTCCAGAAACGAAAGCCGCTTTTCGACGGGTCGGTCGTGCATCGCACCGTGACCAGGGGGATGGAGTGAGCCCGAGCGGTGTTGAAAAGAATCTTATTGGTGAGTCCCAGCTGCGAAAAATCCACAAGCACCGAAGAAGTGGTCAACAAAGCGGCCGGTGCGGAATGGGTGAGCCACCCTCGAAGGTGAACCCATTCGAGGGTGGGCTCCAAGGCCTGGGCCACATTCACGAAGGCGGGGTGGAGTTCCGGGCAAATGATGAGGAAACGCCGCATTCCCAAGGCTGACGCCGCTGCAAGAAAAAACGACGCCGGATACGGCCCGTCTCCGACGATGCCCACTTGGGCAAGAGCGAGCTTTTCCTGCCGCCAGCCGGGAATCAACTGTTGGCGATGATGCCGAATGTGCGGTTGTGGTCCTCTTGAAGCGTCCGTCACTTACGGTGGTCCTCCTCTCCGTCGGCACAGGAAACAGGCCTCGAGAGAGCGCAGCTGCCTCGGTTCTGCTTGGTCGCAAACTTCAGATTCCACAGATGCGCTAAGAGGTAAAATAAGCCAGGGAAGAGGTCCAGAATGTTTTTTCTCGAAAACCTTGCGGAGAGAATGATTCTTTTCCGCGCGACGGCATCTAATCGGTGCGATGGTGGATGGAATGAACATGTTTCGTGAACCATTGCCTGTAGGCTTCTGGCATCAGGGCGCTCTGGGAGATTTCGTGCTTTTTACTCCCGTCTTGGACGCCTTTCAGGAAATGTTTCCTCATGTTCCTCTGTTCCTTTGGACGATGCCGGCCTACAAAGACCTTCTGTATGGCAAGCCGTATCGTGATGGTTTGGCATCGTGTGACGAGCCTTTTTGGCGATCCCTTTTTGTGGACGATATCTGGGCATCGATTCCGGTCCCGAATCCTTTGCTCCAGTGTCAGGCTTTCTTTTGGGTGGGACAAAAAAGGGCCCTGCCCATCGTTGATCGCTTGAAGAAACGCCTGGCCCGCCCCGTTTACTGGCTGCGGTCCTTTCCCGATGAGCAGACCGATGTGGATGTGTCGGTGACGGAGTTTCTCGTGCATCAGATGGCATCCTTGGGATTCACCGTGCCGAAGCATCGTCCAAAGCTGGCCGCCGATCCCCACGTGGTGAAGGATGTGGTGGCATGGCTGGGTCGGCAAAACCTTCCGTCCAGAGGGTACGGCGTGGTGCACATGGGCAGCGGTGGGATTGGCAAGGTCTGGCCCACGTCCCGATGGCGAAGCCTCTTCCAAGTGACGTCGGGCTTCTTCGGCGCCCCCATGGTTTTGCTGATGGGGCCGGCCGATAAGAGACTCATGCCTTACGTGGACGCATTTTCCACGACCTGGGGTTGGCCCGTGTACGAGAGCGGCGACCTGAAAAAGCTGACGGCATTATTGAGCGGGGCGGGGTTTTATTTAGGGGTTGATTCCGGCGTCTCCCATGTCGCGGCGGCCATGGCAGTGCCCAGCCTGGTGATCTTTGGCCGGTCCAATCCCGCGGTTTGGGCGCCTCAAGGAAATCACGTACACATTTACCTGGACTCCTGGACTCCCCAGGACGTGTTTGGCGAAGGCAAAGATTGCGCAGGCAAAGTGAGCGCCCATTTATTGCAGTGCCTTCATAAGGTTATGGGCATCTAAGTGGAAAAATTCGGCGCCCGCTTTGCAGCGGGCGCCCGTCTTTTTCCGATCGGTAACGGATTGCGTCGTGTGCTGTTATGGAAAAGCCGTTGCCTGAATCATGGCGAGATCATGGCTGGTGTGCATCAGTGCGTTGGTCAATCAGTGCTTGTCCACTCGTTCTTTCAGTTCCTTGCCGACTTTGAAAAAGGGAAGCCGTTTGGGGCGCACTTCGATGAGTTCCCCCGTTTTGGGGTTTCGGCCCTTGTAGCCGTCGTAGTTTTTGACCTTAAAGCTGCCAAATCCTCGAATTTCTACGCGATCTCCTTGCATGAGGGCCTTTTCCATGCTTTCGAAGGTCACATTTACGGCCACTTCGGCCGCTTTCAGTGTGATGCCCTCGGCCTTGGCCAGGGCTTCAATGAGTTGACTCTTGGTCATCGCTGTTGCTCCTTGAGTGAAATTTCCTTAAGGGCTAATGCCGAGGTGTGATGCGTTCCAGACCTCGCATATAAGGACGGAGAACCTCGGGGATCCGGACCGTTCCGTCGGGCTGCTGATAGTTTTCCAGAATCGCGACGAGCGTGCGGCCTACGGCCAGACCGGATCCGTTGAGGGTATGCACCAGCTCGGTTTTCTTTTTGCCCTTGCGGCGAAAGCGAATGTTGGCGCGTCGAGCCTGAAAGTCCTCGAAATTGCTGCATGAGGAAATTTCCCGGTACGTGTTTTGCCCGGGAAGCCACACTTCGATGTCATAAGTCTTGGCGGCCGAAAATCCCAGATCGCCCGTGCACAGGACCACCACGCGGTAGTGCAGCCCCAGTTCCCGAAGAATGGTTTCTGCATTGTCTAGCAGGGTTTCCAGTTCGTCATAGGAACTTTCCGGCTTGACCAGTTTAACCAGCTCCACCTTGTTGAATTGGTGCTGACGAATGAGCCCCCGCGTGTCTTTGCCGTAGGATCCCGCTTCCGATCGAAAACACGGCGTGTAGGCCGTGTAGTACTTGGGCAGCTCGTCTTCTTCCAGGATTTCGTCCATGTGAATGTTGGTCACCGGCACTTCCGCCGTCGGCACCAGAAAATAATCCCAGCCCTCCAGCTTAAAAAGATCCTTTTCAAACTTGGGCAACTGGCCCGTGCCGGTCATGGCGGTACGGTTAACCATGAAAGGCGGCAAAACTTCCGTATAGCCATGACGGGTTGTGTGCACGTCCAGCATGAAACTGATCAGGGCCCGTTCCAGGGCGGAGCCTGCGCCCCAATACAGCGTGAAGCGGGCTCCCGTCATGCGAGCGGCCCGTTCGAAGTCCAATATCCCCAAAGCTTCTCCCAGGTCCCAATGCGGTTTGGGCTCGAAATCGAAACGAGGCCGCTCCCCCCACGTCTTGACCACGGGATTGGCACTGTCGTCCGCCCCAACGGGCACGGAGTCATGAGGCATGTTGGGAATGTACATGAGAATCTCTCGAAATCGCTCCTCAATGCCTCCCAGGAGCAATTCCAATTCCTTGATGCGCTGGGACACGCCTTTCATGGCCTGCAAAAGCTCTTCCGCTTCGGCCCCTTCGCGCTTTCGCCGTGCGATTTCTTCGGAGGCTCGGTTGCGTTCGTGCTTAAGCTGCTCCACTTCCTTGAGCAGGGCTCGCCGTTCCTCGTCCAGCTTTCGAAACGGCTCCAGGTCCATGTCCATGTGCCGGTCCCGAAGCATTTGGGCGATCCGATCCATGTTGTCCCGTACAAACTTGAGATCCAGCATGTTTGTCCTTCCACGACGCGCCCATTATTTGTCCGCCTGGGCGTTGACCACTTCCACACTGTAGTCTGACAAGAGGCTCAATTCAGGCAGGTTATGAAAAACGATCATAAAAGGCACTTTGCCCATGGACGGTATGTGAACGTTGCTTAAATCTTTACCTTCCCGGTTCATCATGACGTTTTGAATCTGTGTCATGTCCAACCTCATGAGCTCATCCCGGGACATGGTGTTCCCGCAATAGGCTTTCTGAACTTGGGCCGGTTGTTTTTCTGTGGTGTAGAGCTTGCCTTCCACAAGAACGAAACTCACCGGGCCTCCGGATTCATTGACCGCTTTGCCTTCCACCACGAAGATTTGTCCTGCCGATAGGTTTTCCAAAAAGTATGCTCGAATGTCAGGATCAATGGTCACCTGAGGAATGCCAGGGGAGGCCACAGAGCTCGGTTGGACCTTTTCCTTTTTCTGAAAGATCAACCCCTTGGAATAGAAATAATAGCCTGCTCCAGCGGTGGCCAGCAGGAGGACGGCGAGAACGGCAAAGGGAACAAGGCGCTTGGTTGGTGTTTCTTTTTGAGTTACACGGGGCCGAAGGACACGTGGTTCGGGCCGAGCCACAGGAATGGCCCCGTCGGCATCGCGCTCTTCCTCCTCGTCCGCATGTTCCGATGGTCTTGCGGGCTCGGCAGCCATGAGCGACGGGTCAAAATCATCCGGTTCGGGCTCTTCGGAGCGCCGGACCACAAAGGTGTGGCCGCATCGGCTACAACGGGCTTTCACCTTGTCCTTGTGAAGCCGCTTGGGATCCACACGGTACTTGGTTCCGCACAATTCACAGCTGACCAGCATGACTGCCCTCGACCGTGTCAAACACCACTTCGTAAATGCCCTGAAGCCCCCGGTATTTTTCGGCGAAATCCAAACCGTAACCCACGACGAACCCTGAGGGAATGCGAAAGCCTATGTAATGCACGGGGACTTGCACAGTACGCCTCTCGTACTTGTCGATCAGGGCGCAGATCTTGACCGATTGGGGATGGCGACATTCCAGATGGGCCATGAGCCATTGCATGGTCACACCCGTATCCACAATGTCTTCCACCACGAGCACGTCACGGCCGTCGATGGTACATTCCAAATCCTTGGAGAGAGTGATCCCACCGGAAGATGCCGTGGATGCTCCATAGCTGGCGATGCGAATAAAATCCACTTCCACGGGAAGATCCAGGGAACGGACAAGATCCGCAAGGAAGATAAAGGCTCCCTTGAGGACGCCCACCAGCAACAGATCCTTGCCTCGATAGTCGTTGCGGATTTGAGTAGCCAGGGCATGGATCCGTTTCTGAATCTCATCCTGAGAAATCTTCAGCACCAGTCTGTATGGATTCACGCGCGTCCTTCTTTGAGAGCTTTCATGGGCACCCTTGCCATCATGCACCGATCAACCTAGCGGAAAAAAACATAAAGGTCAATCGTTGTCTTTTGTTAACTCTTTAAAACCATTCACAATACAAAAAACAGCAGCCGACCCCTTTTAGCGTTTGCGTTGCCCGCACGGAAGTCTTAATAATGGCGTGAGGCCAATCCTTGACAAAGGAAGGAGACGTCATGCGCGATCAGATTGAAAAGGCTCTGGCCAAAATTCGCCCGATGTTGCAAAGAGACGGCGGTGACGTGGAGCTTGTGGATGTGGAGGGATCGGTAGTGAAAATTCGGCTCACGGGAGCCTGTCATGGGTGCCCCATGAGCCAGATGACGCTCAAGGCCGGTGTGGAAAGGATCGTCAGGCAGGAAGTGCCGGCCGTGACGGAAGTCATCGCCATTTGAAAGCCGCCTTTGCAGGCCGGACCTGCGGACCAGCAGGATTCGGTCTTTTCGAGACATACCACTGCCTGGCGACGACGGACGGCGAGGACGCGGTCCCTTTAGGCCGCCCCCCTGGCTAGTACGGGAAAGCGCTTGTGCGTGCCCGTTTTGATGTCCCCACGGCGAAAAGCGAGCAAGCGGGGGGCATTGTGCGGACGGCGAGGATGCGGCTCTCCGATGTGAATCGAAGGGCGTGGCCTTGGTAACGGAGGGACGAGCTTCTGCGCGTCCGCCGAACTTGCTCACCGGTAGGCTCTGGTTGCTTCAAAAGAGACCGGAGGCGGGCGATTGCAGCGCGTGGAAGAGGTCCCCTAAGGCCATGGCCTGCCTTCAAGGATCTCAAATCCGATCATTCGATCGTAGATTTGCTGCGTGCTTCCTCGGTTGCCACCCATTTTGAAGATGCGGGGGATTCTGTTCGTATCGCCGAGTCCTCACGATTTGTGATAGGGTTCTCCGCGAAGGATGGTCAGGGCTCGGTAGGTTTGTTCAGCCACAAGAAGTCGTGCCAGGTCGTGGGGAAAGGTCATGGCGGAGAGGGCAAACATGTGGTGAGCCGTTCGCTTGACATCTTGCGACAGCCCTAAGGGCCCGCCCAGCACCATCCACACGTCATGGCCTCCGTGGTAGAGGCGCTGAAGCACGTTTGCGTATTCGGGGGAAGACAAAGCCTTACCCTTTTCGTCCCAGACGATGAGCACGCCACGGCCTGAAACCAGATCCGCAATGCGGCGCCCTTCTTTTTCCAGCACCACCTTTTCGTCGGCCTTGGGGCCGACCCGTTCGGGCCGCACCACGTGCACTTCCACTCGCACGTAATGACCGAGCCTTTCCAGGTATCGGTCGATACCGCGTTGCATTTCCGGGAAAACGGTTTTTCCCACAAAAACAAAATGAATTTTCATAACCTATGTGCTGGGGATAAACCCGTGTCGGGGGAAGGCGTCCGATCGTCCCGCGCGTATCTCGCGGCCAGAAGAAATTCGCGATTCCCCTTGGGCCCCAAAATGGGAGAAGGAATGATTCCGAGGACCTGGCATTCCAACGATTGAACTGTTTCAGCCACCGCTCGGCACACGGCTTCGTGGACGCTTGCGTCTTTCACGACACCGCCCTTTCCCACATGCTCCCGTCCCGCTTCAAATTGAGGCTTGATGAGGGCCACAAGGAAGGCTTCGGGTTTTAAGAATGTCAGGACCTTGGGAAGGACCAGTTTCAGGGAGATAAAAGACACATCAATGACGGCCCCGTCCACAGATTCCGGGATGGCAGACCGGTCCAGATAGCGAATGTTGCTGCGTTCCAGAACGATGACTCGAGGGTCCTGCCGAAGCTTCCACGCCAGCTGGCCATAGCCCACATCCACGGCGTACACTTTGCCAGCGCCCCGTTGCAACAGACAGTCCGTAAAGCCGCCTGTGGACGCCCCCACGTCCATGATCACGAGACCAGCGACATTCAAGCCGAAATGGTCCAAGGCGTGGGCCAACTTGACACCGCCACGGCTTACATAAGGATGGTCCTGTCCCTGAACCTGAATGTCGGCGTTTTCGGGAATCTTTCGTCCGCATTGGGTGACGCAATGACCGTCCACCCGCACGCAGCCGGCCAGAATAAGGCCTTGAGCCTTTTCTCGGCTGGGAGCCAAGCCCCGTTGCACCAAAATCTTATCTAACCGCTCGTATCGGGAGGTCATGGATCGCGCGTGGTGCGGCGGCCAAGGCTTGTCGAACACTTTGAGCGATGCCTTCCGCATCCAGCCCCAATGTCCTGCGCAGTTGTTTCAGATGGCCGTGCGGAACAAAAGCATCGGGAATGCCAAGGCGAAGCACGCGCCGGGGCAGAAAGCCTTCCTCACTGAGTGCTTCCAAGACGGCGCTCCCAAAACCACCCTGGCGCACGCTTTCTTCCACCGTGACCAGCAAGGAGGTCTTGTGTGCCCATTGGCCAAGAAGGTGCACGTCCAAAGGCTTGACGAAGCGAGCGTTGATCACGGCCGCCTCGGTCCCTTCACCGGCAAGGATGTCCGCCGCCGCCACGGCTTCCGGGACCATAGCCCCCACGGCCACAAGGGTCACATCTTTGCCTTCTCGAAGCAGTTCCGCCGTTCCGATGGGAATGGATTGCAGTTCAGCATCCAATGGCACGCCCACACCTTGGCCTCGGGGATACCGCAGCGCAATGGGACCTTGGTGGAGCACGGCGGTTTGCAGCATGTGACGCAATTCGTTTTCATCCTTGGGGGCCATGACCACCATGTTAGGAATGTGTCGAAGGTAGGCGAGATCAAAGACGCCGTGGTGGGTTGGGCCGTCTTCGCCCACAAGGCCGCCCCGGTCTATGGCGAAAATGACCGGAAGGTTTTGCAGGCACACGTCATGAACGATCTGGTCATAGGCACGCTGCAGAAAAGTGGAATACACGGCCACCACCGGGCGATACCCTTCGGCGGCGAGCCCTGCGGCAAAGGTCACGGCATGCTGTTCGGCGATCCCCACATCAAAAAAGCGCTTGGGATAAACCCGCGCAAAAAGATCGAGCCCAGTGCCCTGCGGCATGGCGGCGGTGATGGCCACGATGCGCGGATCCTTTTCCGCCAGTTCCGTGAGGCATCTTCCAAAGACGGCCGTGTAGGACGGTATCTTTTCCTTACTGGTTTCGCCCGTTTTGGGGTTGAAACAGCCGATGCCGTGAAATCGAGCCGGGTCGCATTCCGCAGGTTCGTACCCCTTGCCTTTGACGGTACCCACATGAATGAGCACGGGGCCCTTGAGGGATTTTGCAGTTTCAAAGGTTTCGATAAGGCGGTCCAGCCGATGCCCTTTGATCGGACCGATGTACTGAAACCGCAACGCCTGAAAAAGCATGCCGGGCGTGAAAAAAGAGAGAAAGGATTCTTCGCTTTTCTTGAGCAACTGGACAATGTTGGATCCGACCCCGGGAATAGCCTTGAGAGTGTTTTCCACTTCCCTTTTAAAGCTCATCACCGCGCGGCTGGACAGCTTGCGGCTGAGAAAAGAAGACAGGGCGCCCACGTTCGGGGAAATGGACATTTCGTTGTCGTTGAGCACAACGATGAGATCCCGGCCTAGGTCTCCCGCATGATTGAGCGCCTCAAAGGCCATGCCTCCCGTCATGCTGCCGTCCCCGATGACGGCAATGATTCGGCTTGGGCATCCTTTGAGATATTTGGCACTGGCCATGCCTAAAGCGGCGGAGATGGAAGTGCTGGCGTGGCCCGCTCCAAAAGCGTCGTAGTGGCTTTCTTCGCGCTTGGGAAATCCGCTGATTCCTTGCCATTGGCGCAGCGTGTGGAAACGGTCACGCCGGCCGGTGACCAGTTTGTGCGTGTAGCATTGATGCCCCACATCCCAAACAATGCGATCGGTGGGCGCATCAAAAACATAGTGCAGAGCCAAGGTCAGTTCTACCACACCGAGGTTCGAGGCCACGTGGCCTCCAGTGCGCGCAGTGGTCTGAATGATCACCCGTCGAATTTCTTCGGCCAGGGCTTCCAGTTCCTTGATGGAAAGCCGCTTGAGATCCGCGGGTGAATCGATGGTTTGCAACAGAGGGGTCTCGGCGTTGTTGGGTCCCCGTTGACGGTCAACATTTCGTTCCACGTCCAGTTGTTTCTCCTTGAATCCGCGACGTTCTGTTGCGATGTGCTCGAAGCTTGTCCAAAAAGGCAACCTGTGAAAGTGGTACACCCTACCAAGCCTCATGAAACTTTCCGGCACGCGCACGAGGCGAAATCACAGGAGCGGGTTCAGACAAGTTCTCAAGAGCGGGCTTCATGGCCTTGAGCCTCAGGCTTTTCGAATCAGCAGATAATGCGCCAAAGCCCGTAAAGGATCGGCTTTGTGCCCGAAGCCGTCCAGAGCCTTCACGGCCTGTTGCACATGGTCTTGAGCGATTTCTTTCGTGCGCACCACTCCCACGAGGGCCGGATAAGTTTTCTTGTTTTTCGCTGCATCCGATCCCGCCGATTTTCCCATAACCTCGGGGTTGCCTTCCACATCCAGCAGATCGTCCGTGATCTGAAAAGCCAAGCCCACATGCCGCCCGTATCGGGTCAGGGCTTCCACAGCTTCAGGCGAAGCTCCCGAAAGGACGGCCCCGATTTCCAGGGACGCACTGATGAGGGCTCCCGTTTTGCGAATGTGCATATATTCTACCGTGGTGAGATCCACGTCACGAGCTTCCGATTCCAGGTCAATGACCTGGCCGGCGATCATGCCCTGCGCACCGGAAGCTCGGGCCAAAATGGCGACGGCCTGTAGGCGCCTTTCAGCAGGGATGACGGCGTCCTCGACAGCCGGCGGCGCAGCGAGAAGACCGAAGGCTTCCGTCAGTAAAAGGTCTCCGGCCAGGATCGCCACGGCTTCTCCATAAACTCGGTGATTCGTCGGCCGGCCTCGCCGAAAATCGTCATTGTCCATGGCCGGAAGATCATCGTGAATCAGCGAATAGGTGTGCACCATTTCCAAGGCACACGCCGCCGGCATCACGGCGCTCACGGATCCTTCCGCCACCTCGGCGGCCGCCAGGCACAAAACCGGCCGCACCCTCTTGCCTCCGGCGAAAAGGCTGTAACGGGCCGCCTCCACCACGGTTTTTTCAAGGCCTGAGGACGCGGGAAATAACCGATCCAGGGCTTCGTCGACCGCCTGGCGCTTTTCGGCCATATAGGCTTTAAGGTCAAAGGATTCCACAGAAAAAGACCCTCTTTCTTCAAATTGGGCTTCCTTGTATCATGAACCCGTGTTCCATGCCAGTGGGAAATCTATTTTTGAGAATTCAACCCGCGACAAGGCCACATGGAGCTGAAAAGGGCACGCTTGCGTGGTTTCCGAGGAGCCTATCCAAGAACAGCGCGGGCACCTCCTTTCGCCTTGAGGCTGTAGGAGCGCCGCGAGGCGCCATCAAGCATCGCGGCTGGCGCCGCTCCTACCGAAGGTATTTTGCGACATACTTCGAAGCGCATGTCTCAAGCTAGGAACTTCAGACAAATTTTGCCGGGGAACCATTTGAAATGGCTAAGCCGTAAATCCATGAAGCCGATGTCTCAAACAACCTTTGAGGTGCTCTCAGCCCACGGGTGCGATCGCAAGGCCCTGCGTCGGCGCTACGGTTCGTTGTTTTCCGATGGCTTATCAAAGGGTGTTGCGATCCATCGCCCGTCTTCTCCCTGAACCAGCATTTGCACCTTCTTTTCGGCTTCTTCCAACTTTTCGTGGCACTGCCGCACAAGGCTCACCCCTTCGGTAAAGGCTTCCATAGCCTCTTCCAAAGGCAGATCACCTTTTTCCAGCTTGTCCACAATTTCTTCCAGGCGTTTCATGGCCTCTTCGAAGCTCTCGGTTTTTTTTCTCTTAGCTCTGCTCTGGGCCTCGGCACTCACCATGGGAAAATCCTCTCTCATCAACGATGCACAACTCTACGAAGGCTTTGGCACATATAAATCTGCCAAAAGCTCTTGGTTGATTTCCATGACCCGAGCCTTCACCTGCCCTTCAGCCAGCTGAATGCGCACCATGTCTCCCGGGCGCACTTGAGATGTGCGCCGCACCAGAATCTTTTCCGGCAGCTTGAATGTCAAGGAATACCCTCGTGCAAGAATCCCCAGAGGACTCAAGGATTCCAAGCGAGCCGAGGCGGCTTCAAGCTGCAGGCGAAGCCGTTCCATGACCCGAAAGTTTTCTGCCAGCATGCGTCGGGAAAGAAGATCAAGTCGGGTGCGCAAATCGACCAGGCGCTTTTGTGGATGCACCTGCTGCAGTCTTTGAGTCGCGTGCATGGAGCGCATATGCCAGACACGAAGCCGATGGGTCATGGCGCGCACCAGGCGCTCCAGTCGATCGTCCACGGCCAAGCGCCAGTCCACGAGGCGACGGCGCGGATCGATGAGACGGGCTTCGGCGTGGGCAAGCCGGGTTCGAGCGCGTTCCAGTCGAGCGATCCATGCGGCACGCAGGCGTTTGGCGTGATCGTCGAGCTGCCGTTCCACCTCTTCCAGGCGGTTCACCACCCACTGGGCGGCGGCCGTCGGCGTAGGGGCACGCCAATCGGCCACCATATCCGCGATGGTCACATCAATTTCATGGCCCACGGCGGAAATCACCGGAACGGTGCAATGGGCAATGGCCCGCGCCGTCATTTCTTCATTGAAGGGCCAAAGATCTTCCAGGCTGCCACCGCCTCGGCCCACCAACACCACGTCCCAACGAAAAACGTCCTTCAGGGTAGACACCGCCCGCAAAGCTTGAACGATTTCCGGCGCGGCTTCTTCCCCTTGCACGCGCACAGGCAGCAGCGTCACCGTCAGAGGGTAAGGACAGCGTTGGAACACCTTCAAGATATCCCGCACGGCCGCGCCCGTTGCCGACGTGATCACGGCGATCCGTTGCGGTCGCACCGGCAAGGGGCGTTTTCTCGAGGCATCAAAGAGGCCTTCTTTGTCAAGCTTTTCCTTGAGCTGCTCAAAGGCCAGCTGCAGAGCCCCGAGGCCTTCGGGTTCCAAAATGTCGGCAATGATCTGGTATTCCCCGCGGGGTTCATACACGCTGAGCCGCCCCTGACACAGGACCGCCATGCCGTCTTCGGGACGAAACTTTAACCGACCGAACTGGCCTCGAAACATGACCGCTCGAATCTGACTGTTCTTATCTTTGAGCGTGAAATACGCATGCCCTGATACGGGAATTCTCAGATTGGAAATTTCCCCTCGAACCCACACATAGGGAAAGTTGGCTTCCAGCAGGCCTTTGATGCGCGCGTTCAGCTGGCTGACCGTCATAACCACCGACGATGCCGTGGTGGCAAAGGGTGAGATCACGGGCATGGCGAGGAGTTCCTTTGTGCAATGAAACGGATAGGTTTCGGCATCCTGAAGCTTACCCCACAACGTTTTTTTGACAGCCGGCGGAGCTACCGAAAAGGCGCTCCAAGAACACTCAGTCTCGAATTGTAAATTTTATCCGCCCAAGTTGACGAAGGGACGGCGCTTTCGGAGAATGAATAGCCACCCTGCAGCGCTTGGACAAAGCGCATCCGCAATAAAGCTGCAGCTTGGGCCGAACTTGGGACAAACTGTCCGCCCTTATTCAAAGAGTTTGGGATCCATGGCGTCTCGAAGGCCTTCTCCCACCAGGTTGTAGGACGTGATGCCCAAAAAGATGGCCAGACCCGGAAAGGTGGTCAGCCACCAGGCAAATTCAATGTAGTCACGGCTCTGGTTGAGAATATCCCCCCAGCTGGGTGTCGGCGGTGGCACGCCGAAGCCGAGAAAACTCAGACTGGATTCCGTCAAAATGGCGCCCGCAATGCCAAAGACCGCCGAAACCAACACGGGAGCCATGGCATTAGGGAGCATGTGCAGAAAAATGATCCTCAGGTGTGATGCCCCTAGGGCCGCCGAGGCCTGTATAAAGTCCAACCGCTTCAGCTTGAAAAACTCGGCCCGCACGAACCGAGCCACACCCGTCCAGCCCGTCAGTCCGATGACGACCATGATGTTGTAAATGCTGGGTGGCAAGAAGGCGATGATGGCGATGATGAGAAAAAAAGTGGGTATAGTCAAAAGAATTTCGATGAGGCGGCTGATCAAGGCATCGATCCTGCCGCCGAAATAGCCGGCAAGTCCTCCTAAAATGACGCCGATCACCAAAGCGATGCTCACGGCTACAAAGCCCACGGACAGGGAAACGCGGGCGCCGTGAATCATGCGACTCAGCACGTCCCTTCCTCGATCGTCAGTACCAAACCAGTGTTTGCGTGTAGGGGGTGAAAGATTTTCCAGCAGATCGTATTCGGATGGGGAGTAAGGCACCGGAGGCCACAGAGCCCAGGAGGAAGGGTCGCCCAAAAGTTGTTGAAAGAGAAAAACCTCAGGATTCCGGAAATCCTTCCATGTACCCGTTCCCGGACGAAGTTCTTCGTCAAATACGGGAAAAACTAAACGGCCCTGCCAGTAAGCCACAATGGGCCGGTCATTGGCCAGCACAGGGGCCAAGATCGCCACGGCCGCCAAGAACACGCAAATCCACAGGCCCGCCATGGCTCGGCGCTTTTTCTTGAAATGATGCCAGACGACTTTCCAGTAAGACATCTGTTCAATCCAACTGAATTCTGGGATCCAGCACGGCGTACAGGACGTCCGAAAGCAGCAGCCCAACCAAAGTGAGCAGCGCCGAAATGGTGGTGATGGCCATAATCACCGGATAGTCACGGGAAAGTACCGCTTCAAAGCCCAATTGTCCCATGCCGGGAATAGAAAAGATGCTTTCAATGATGACGCTGCCGCCAAACATAGCCGGAAGCAAAAAGGCCAGCAAGGTGACAATAGGCAAGAGCCCGTTGCGAAAGGCATGCTTGAAAATGACCACCCGCTCACTCAACCCCTTGGCTCGAGCCGTGCGCACGTAGTCCTCGCGAATCACCTCCAGCAGTTCCGCTCGTGTAAGCCGCGAAAGATAGGCAATACCGCCGTAGGTATGGCAAGCTACGGGCAACACCAGGTGGTGAAGACGATCCAGAATTTGGCGCCACAGAGGCCAATTTTCCGTATTGAGGGACGAGATGCCGTAGATGGGAAAGACGTTCCAGAAGTCGCCGCCGCCGAAGAGCATAATCAGGAGCACGGCCACCCAAAAGTTAGGCAGGGAGTAAAGAAAGAAAAAAAGGAGTGTCAAGACCTTGTCCGCAAAGGTGTCCGGATGCGTTGCCGAATAGACGCCGAAGGGGATGGCGATAAGGTAAACGAGAAAGATGGAAATGAGATTGATTTGAATGGTGATGGGAAGCCGCTCGGCAATCTTGTCCATCACATTGCGGTGATCTTTGAACGAAGTCCCGAAGTCTAAGGTCAACACCCGCTTGACCCAGAGCATGTACTGGACGGGCAGAGGCTTGTCCAAGCCGTAGAGCTTTTTCGTCTGTTCGATCATCTGCCTGGCGTAGGCGGTATCGGCCATCTCACCTTGAGACGCCATCTGCAATTTCAACATGGCGGGGTTTCCCGGTGCCAATTGAATGATGCAAAAGGTGATGAAAGTGATCCCCAAGAGCGTCGGGATCATCTGTAACAACCTTTTAACCAGATACGCCCGCATGGGTCGCCCGCCCCTATCACAAAAAAAGGTGGCGCCGCCGTGCGCCTTTTACCGGTATCGTTGTTTTTCCAGCGGTACCCACCACTCTCGCACTTCCAGCCCCATGGGATAGACGTTCACGTCTTCAAAACGTCGGTCCACGGCCACCAAAGCTTCGGTGGTGAACAGAAACGTGTACGGCTGTTCTTCGTGAAGGATTTCGTGAAATCTGTGGTACAGCGCGCGGCGCTTGACCGGGTCGAATTCCCGGCGGGCTTCTTCGATCAGGCGATCCGCTTCCGCGTGACGAAATCCCACAAAGTTGGATCCCTTGTCTGCCTGGGACGAATGCCACAGCTGGTATGGATCCGTTTCCCACCCCAGGCTCCAGCCCAACGTGCAGGCATCGAATTCATGGGATTGAATCTTTTGAATGAACACGGCCCATTCTAGCTTTCGAATGGTCATGGCGATGCCAACGTTTTTGAGGTTTTGCTGCACGATGGTGGCCAATTGTTCGGCAAAAAGGGATCCGGCCGAGATGAGGAATTCAAAACGAAAAGGAGTGCCTTCGCGATCCAGGACACCATCCCCGTCGTGGTCTTCCCAGCCGGCTTCCTTGAGCAGCGTCCGAGCGCGCTCGGGGTCGTAAGGGTACGGCGCGACGGCCTTATTGTATTCGGGACTGTTGATGTAAAAGGTGCCGCTCACCACGGTCCCCAACCCAAAGAGCAGGCGCTGCAGAATCATCTCGCGGTCGAGCAGCAACGTCATGGCCTGGCGCACGCGCCGATCGTCGAAGTAGGGTTTCCTCTGATTCCAGCCGATATACGTATAGCTGGGCAGGTAGTACTTAAGTTTACGGAATCGCTCCTGAAATCTGGCGCTGCCGGTCTGCTTCACCCACTGAATGGGCCGAAGATTCATGAGGTCCAGCCCGCCCTTTTTCAGCACCTGCAAGGCGACGGTGTTGTCCGTGATGATCTTGAAAATGATGCGCTTAAGGTGCGGCTTTCTTCCCCAATAGTCTTCGTGGCGTTCCAGAACGATCTCCCTGCCCGTATCCCAGCGCACGAAACGATACGGGCCTGTTCCAAGAGGATTTCGCCCGATGGCGTGCTGGTTAAAATCTTCCCCCTCTTTAAAAAGATGCGCCGGAACGATGGGGATGCCTCCGCAAAACTCCAACGCTCGAAAGTAAGGCATGCGGTACCGGTAGCGAATGGTATGATCGTCCAGGATTTCCAATTTTTCGATGTCTCGGTAGTAATTTCGAAGATGGGCGGCATCTACGGCGGGGTCGTTGATCCTTTCAAAGGAAAACAACACGTCCCGAGCCGTAAAGGGCGTGCCGTCCTGCCAACGCACATCCTTGCGCAGATGAAACGTGTAGGTCAGGCGGTCTTCGGAAATGTTCCAGGACTCAGCCAGGACGGGAACCAATTCCAGCGTCTGAGGGTCTCGGCGAAGCAGGGATTCGTAGATCAGGTCGTTCACCCGGCCGGCGTAGGCGTCGGTGGCCGTGATGGGGTTGAGTGTCCCCGGTTCGGCCCCCAGGTGCACGATGAGCCAATCGCCGTCGACGGCTTCTGCCGCGAACAAAGGCCCTGCCGACCAGGCTCCAATCACTGCCACGATGATACCGAAAAAAAACGCCTTCAGCCCCATGGCCCGACCAGTTCCTTGCGGTCTCAAGGTTTTTCGGTGCGCTCGGCGTCGGGCGGTGCCGCCCCATGCCCGTGGCGCTTGGACCACCAGTGGATCACGGCGAAACCTCCCACAAGAAGCACGGCGAAAGCCACCGACAGCGTGTTCAAAGATTTCTTGACAAACTCTCCGATGGGTTGGCCGAAGAAATAAAACAGCGCGGCCACTAGAAAAAAGCGCCCCCCTCGGCCCAGGGCAGACGCCACAATGAAGCGCTTGAAATCCAGAAGAAATGTGCCGGCGCTGATGGTAAACACCTTGTAAGGAATGGGAGTGAAGCCGGCCATGCCCACAGCCCACACATCATAGCGCTGGTAATAGCGCTCCACGACCTGAATTTTGGGCATGCTCATGAACCGCTCCAATATGGGCCGTCCTCCATAGCGGCCGATGGCATAACCGAACATGCCGCCTAGCACAGAAAAGGCCGTGCAGATGAGGGCATAGCCAAAGGATTGATGCGGCTGAATGAGCGCCAGGGAAATGAGCAGCACATCGGGAGGGATGGGAAAGAAGCTGGATTCCACAAAAGCCAAAACGGCTAGGGCCGCGGAAGCGTGAGGGGTATGCGCCCAAGCCACTACCCAGACCGCCAGATCATGAAAAAGTGCTGTCATGTGTTATGGATTCCCATGGTGGAAAAGCATCACCGCGAGGCTGATGGTCCCTAGGGCCCAGCAATAAGGAGCAAAAACATGGAAGCGGCCCCGTTGCACCATGGCCAGCAAAAAGCGCAAAGCCACAACCCCCGTGACCGCGGCGGCGACGGTGCCCCACAGGACCGGACTTAAAGGATGTGGCACGGCCTTCAAATGAAAGGCTTCGAGGGTAACGGCCCCCAGCACGGCCGGCACGAAAAGCAGGAAAGAATACCGCCCGGCCCATTCCCTTTGAAGCCCCAAAAGAAGTCCCACAGCGATGGTTGTTCCCGAACGCGATAGACCGGGAGCGATGGCCAAGCCCTGCGCCAGTCCCACGAGAAGGGCATGTCGAAAGCGCATATCAATAGGGCTTAAACCCCATGAGAGGCTTTTGCGGCGGCTGAGCCACAAAAGGGTTCCTGTCACGAGCAAGCTGAAGCCCACCGCGGTGACCGAAGAGAACAGGCGTTCAAAAAGGTCCTTGAAAGCGAAGCCTATAATCCCAGTAGGCACGGTCCCCCACAGCACAAGGGTGAAAATGCGCCGGGCTTCATCGCGCTCGTGGGGATTGCCGCTCAGGGGATGCCGCAGCCAATTCAACCCGCCTCGAACAAGCAAAGCGATGTCCCGGCGAAACACCAAAGCGACGGCCAGAAAGGTGCCCACGTGAAGACACACGTCAAAAAACACATTGGGTTCTTTCCATCCTAAAAGATGCTGCCCGATAACCAAATGACCGGAACTGCTCACGGGAAGAAACTCTGTGATCCCTTGAAGCACGCCAAGAGCCACGGTGGAGAAAGTGTCCATGAGTTGTCCTTAGTTTGTTAGATAAAACCAATCGCCACCGCCGCAGAAAAACTTTGCGTCGCAACCTGTTGGACGATGTGCAATGTCAACCCGGCGGCGCCGCAGCTTGAAACCGTGCCCACGCATCGGGCTTCTATCACAAAGCGCTCTATGCCAACAAGGATCATCGCCACGGCGTCGGCACGAAAAAAAGCCCCTCTCCCCGATGATGGGCGGAGGGGCCTGGCTCGTCTGCGGGAAGGCGAATCACAAACTGTTGATGTCGATGTTGCGAATGAAGTGCTTGATGGCATCCATGCTTCGCTCGATTCTTTCCTGCAGCTTCTTCTCGGGTATATCGCTTTCCATATGGGCGGTCGTGTCCTTGTCCACGGACGGAGCGGGCGCATTGGCCGATTCCAAAGCCTCATGAGCCTGAAGCCCCTCTTTGGCCATCTCGGTCCCTTTGAGCACATCGAGCTGCATCTCGAGAACGTTGTTCTTATCCATCTCAGCCTCCTTGGGGTTGTTTCATTGCACACATACTTTAAGCACGGCGGGAGGCGTCGTAAAGATGGAGTTTGCGGGAAGCTCATACATCCTCACGCCCGTGTCTTTTGTTGAACCCTCACTTTACTCCTCGGCGTTTTCCATCAGGGAATTGAATTTTTCCTTATTGGGCGAAGCCACGCGTTTCTCGGCAATGTGGACTGCACAATGAGTGCTTTTCGGCTCACGGGTCAATATGGAAAAAATAGGCTAGGTCTATTGGCGCCGTGATTCGGCCCCAATTCGTTTGAGTCTTCTTGGATTTGAAAGGATCTGCAGATACAGCCCCAAGCCTTTTTGGGGAAGCGCCGCCGACTAGATCCGTTCCAGCACCGCCTTCATGAATGCCGGCAGGTCGTCGGGAGTGCGTGAGGTGATGAGGTTCCCGTCAACGACCACTTCCTGATCGAGATACTCTGCGCCTGCGTGAACCAGGTCATCACGTATGGCAAAAAAGCATGTGGCTTTTCTCCCCTTAAGGATATTCGCCGAGGCCAGCATCCAACCTCCGTGGCAAATGGCGGCCACCACATTGCCCGTTTCAAAGGCTTCTCTGACCAATCGTACCATGGAAGGATGGCGGCGCATGAGGTCCGGGGCATAGCCACCGGGGATGATCACCGCGTCCCACTCGGCAGCGGATACTTCGTCGGCCGCCAATTGTGAGGTTACGGGGTAGCCAAGCTTGCTCTTGTAAATTTTTCCTTTCTCCGGAGCCACCGTGGCCGCCTGCACTCCCGCTTCACGCAATCTCAGCAGAGGATACCAAACCTCCAGCTCTTGGTAGAGATCCTCCACCAACACGAGTCCCTTTTTCTGTTCCATTTTCTCCTCCTTGTTTTCCGAAATTCAACGGACCATGGAGCCGGTGATGTACTCAGAGCCCAATTTAAGCACCTTTCAGAGAAGACCCATGGCCTTTCATGAACCTTTCTCACGGAAAGTTACCGTTTCCCCCGCCCGATTTGACGCCTCTTGGGGGTAGATTCGAGCGGTGTGCTGGCCGACGGCGGGTGCCAATGCGAGAAACGTTGGCTAAAACGGTATGGTTTCGGAAGATTTCTAGAGATTCAGGCCTGCCGCATCAGGCGAACCCTGTCCCCAGGTCGAGCGCCATAGAAGGCGGCGGCATTTCCCTGACTCACGGCGATTTCAAGATGATCCGAGCTGCCCCAAAGGGCCAAAGGCCGACCTGGGAAAAGATCCGCATAGGTCAGGGCAAAAACGGGGATTTTTTGGTTTTCCAAAAAGATTTCCAAAGCGCTTTCTTGGCCCCATTCGGCCACGTGTTTTCGTTGGATATTGGTGACAATGTTGCCAAAACGGTCAATGCCCAGAACTTCACCATCCAAAGAAGAGGCGGCGATGGTGGGCCGCACCCACGAACTCACCAAAGGATTCACAAAAGGGCCAAGGGAGTCAAAGGGTGTTCCGGCAGCCAGATGCGCCGCTACGGGAGCAAAAATGTCCCGACCGTGAAAGGTGGAAGAAATCGTGTCCCGAAAGAGGGTTCGGTTTTCCAAAAGGCGGGCTTCCGCGGAAGCTTCTTCTTCCAGGATATAGGAAAAGAGGCCGTTGTCGGGGCCGATAAAAAATTGCCGAGCCGCTTGGATCGCAATGGCCCGCCGATGTGTTCCCACGCCAGGATCCACCACCGCTAGGTGAATGGTCCCGGGGGGAAAATCCGCATAGCAGCTCTTTAGAACGTAGGATCCCCACCGAATGTCCTGAGGAGGTATGAGATGGGTGATGTCCACAAAGCGCACTTCAGGCATTATGCCCAACACCACGCCCTTCATGGCCGCCACGTAGCTGTCCTGGAGTCCAAAGTCCGTCATCAGTGTGATCAAAGGTGCCATAACCACTCAAAAACGGTGCGCTGCAGGCTTCATCCAGCCACAAAACAAATTCCTGGGGGGCTTTTCTAAGCACACCTTCAGTAGGAGCGGCGCACGCCGCGATGCCTCGTTGCGTCTTGCGCCGCTCCTACTGAATGAAACGAAAACTTTTCACTTTCTGGGAGCCGCGCAAGCCTCGATGCTCCATTCCAGAAAAGCCGGACCGTCTCAGATCCGCATCGACTGACGGTACAGGGCGCGATCAAGATACGCACGCTCCCCGCAGAACTTCAATACCTTCACCTTGCTTTGCCGCCTTGTGGCGAGCTAAGAGTCCATGCGCGGACTGACACCGCTGCACGGTTCACGACACGCCGTGCTGCCGTGCCCGCAAAAGCTCCGGCGTGGCGTCGTCAAATTCCCGACGCACCTGCAACAAAATGACGGCGCCGATGACCAGAAAGCCACCGATGATCTGCAGCCTTTCCAGGGTTTCTCCCAAGAAAAAGTAGGACACGAATCCTGCCAGGATAGGTTCTAGAGTCGCGGTGATGCTGGCTCGAGTGGATCGTATGAGGTTGATGCCGTGAAAGTAAAGGCCGAAGGGCATGAGTGTTCCCAGAACGGCGATGTAAAGTATCCAAGCCCACTGCACGGGCGCGTAAGCGTGACGAAAGGCTTCCAAAGGGGGGTGAGCGATGTTCCAAAAGAGGGCGGCGAAAAAGAAAGCGTAAAAGAGCACAGTCCATGGGCTGTAACGGCGCATGCCGTGTTCGCCATGGACAGAATACCAGGCAAAACTCACTGCGGAAGCCAGACCGCTCAGCAGCCCCACCTTGTTCAGATGAAAAAGATTCAGGTTGTAGCCGCCCACCACCAGGTAACAGCCCAAAGTGGCGCCGGTGACGGCCACCATGGTGGGCCAGGTGAGCTTTTCACGGGCAATGGTGACCGAATACAGGGCAATGAGCACCGGGGCGAGGTATTCCAAAAGAATCGCTGCAGCCACCTTAATCTTGCTGATGGTGTAAAAGTATGTAAACTGAACCATGGCAAGGCCGGTAATGCCCAGGATCATGAAATAGACGACGTCGCGCCAGGCGATGCGAAGCTTTCGGGGGGCTGATACGACGAGCCAGAGAAAAAGGAGGCCAGCCGCCAGCGTGACGCGCATCTGCACCACCTGGTACGGTGTGACCCCGTGGTTAAATAGATACTTTCCGGCGGATCCGGAAACGGCCCAGAGCATGGCGGCGACAATGACATAAAGGTAGCCTTTGCGAGGAATGGGGGTGGAAGCAAAAGGGGCGTTCATGGAGCGGCTCCGATTCAGCGTTTCAGCCTTTTTTGCGTCTGACCGCCCCTGTGACTAGCACAGGGCGTGAACAAGAGTCAAAAGAAAGGGATCCACTCGACCGAGTCACCGGCCAAGGGATCGCATGTGCTGGCGTCATGACCTCATGCCGCAGAAAGGCGTTTCCGTGGCTTTGACGGTTCGATGCAAGCCGCCCTTGCTTCCATGGTTTTGGGGAATCGTGCGCGGGGGCCGCATCGGTTTCGCCGAGGCGCCCCTGCAGCCATGCTTGGGGCTGGCTTTTGGATTCTCGCAGCATACAAAATTCTGCGCCTGCTCAAGCATGGGAAACCCCGGCTTGAATGAGTCGCTTTGTGGCCCATCTATTGCTTTGCTGGAAAGGCGTGAGTGAATCCAGGAAGAGGGAGTCGGTGTGGAAACCAGAGGCGCGGACGTTTCGATCGTCATTCCAGCCTATTATGAAGAGGGGGCTATCGCCCGAACCGTTTCTCGAATCCTGCAAATCCTTCCCGAAGCGGAAGTGATTGTGGTGGATGACGGATCCCGAGACCGAACGGCAGAACAAGCCAGGCGTGCTGGGGCTTACGTGTGGTCGCATCCCTACAACATCGGGAATGGTGCCGCGATCAAAACCGGCATTCGCATGGCCTCCAGGGACTACGTGGTGCTCATGGACGGCGACGGCCAGCACGATCCGGCAGACCTTCCTCGGCTTCTAAGAGCGGCCGAAAAATACGACATGGTGGTGGGGGCTCGTGATCCCAAGAGCCACGCCAATGCTTTTCGCCGCCTAGCCAATGCCGCTTACAACATGCTGGCCCGCTACACCACCAAATTTCCCATCAAGGATCTGACATCCGGCTACCGTGTCGTGCACAGGGAAACGGTGCTTCGCTACCTTTATCTTTTACCCAACACCTTTTCCTATCCCACGACCTTGACGATGGCATATCTTCGAAGCGGCCGTTCGGTGTGCTACGTGCCCATTGAGGCCCAAAAGCGTCACGGAAAAAGCAAGATTAAACCTTTGAAAGACGGCGTAAGATTTTTTCTTATCATCTTGAAAATCGCCACACTCTTTTCGCCCCTGAGGATCTTTCTTCCCGTGAGCGGCTCCTTTTTCCTGCTCGGGCTGGCCAATTACGCCTACACCTATATCACCCAGCACCGTTTCACCAACATGTCCGCTCTGCTCCTCATCACCTCCGTCATCCTTTTCATGATGGGCCTCGTCAGCGAACAGATCACCCAACTGCGCTACGACCGCGTCAGCGACGGAGGATAAAAGATTAAAGCAGTCGACTGTCTGCTGGATTTTGTATAAGTTCAACTGAGCGGAAGGAGCCATCCCTGTATAGTTTGTCCATGAGAAAATCTCATGCGGTACTGGATCTTGACTCGCGAAGACGCAAGGCGCTTAAAATTGAGAGGCTGATTGGTCTCTGCGACAGACGTCAGCCATTCAAGCTCCTGGATATCGGAACGGGTTCGGGGGCCATTGCCCATTACTTTGCGACGCATCGAAATCTCCACTGTGATGTGGTAGCTGTGGATATTGTGGATCAACGTCTGATCAAAGACGGTTTCCAATTCCTATTGGTGGAAAATACTGACCTTCCCTTCCCAGACGCATTTTTCGATGTGGTCATATCCAACCATGTCATCGAACATGTCGGGAGCATGAAAGAGCAGAAGAATCACCTTCGAGAAATGCGCCGTGTCATGACCACGAATGGTGTGGGATATCTGGCCACTCCAAACCGATGGATGGTCATGGAGCCTCATTATCGACTGCCTTTTTTGAGCTGGCTGCCGGATTCTTTGCGACATTTTTATGTGCGATTAACAAAAAAAGGAGAAAATTACGACTGCAATCCCCTTACCCCGAGTCTTCTCGAGCGATGCATGAAAGGCGCTGGTTTTTATTACCAAAACTTGGCCGAAGCCGCTATACGTGAAATGTTGCGTACGGAAGTGGTCCATGCTTTTAATGCTCGTATGTTTAGAGCAATACCGCCGAGCGTTTTTCGTAAGTTCTATTTTCTCGTGCCCACTCTTGTGTACCGGCTGCTGCCTCGAAAACAGGAATAGTTTCAGGCATGAGGTCCCTTATGATTGTTTGTTTATGTCATGAGCGATGTTGAGTGATAAAGTTTCAAAAAACTCAGGCTCCAACGGTTGAGCGCAAAAACCATCATCCTGAAAGTTGGAACAGATGGGGCCAATTCACGAGGACCGTTCGTCATTGACAACAATGTCACTTTTCGAACAACGGCGGTGGCGCCCGGGACGGCTAGCGAAAAATACGATAGCCCTTGGAATGGGAATGGGGCTGCGAGCGCTGGTCCAAGGGCTGGTGTTCCTGATCGTTGCCCGCACCTTAGGTACCGAAGGTTATGGAGCGTTTAGCGCAGTGCTTGCCTGGGCGGGGGTGTGGGTTCATTTCTGTGGGTTGGGGGGACCTGTCATCCTGATCCGAAATGTCGCCCGCGATCCTGAAAGTTTTTCGCAAAACTGGGGCCTGAGCCTGGCGGCAATGGCGCTTGGGACTTTTCCCGTCCTGGTGGTCTTTGGTTGGACCGCTTGGAGGCTTTTACCAGATCTATCCTGCTGGCTGCTGGTCAGTCTTGGGCTTGCAGAACTGGTTTTCTGGCCCTTGGCTAACGCCGGAGACTTCGCCTACAGGGGCTTTGAGCGCATGGGGCGTTCGGCTCGGCTGTTACTGACGCCGGTGCTTGCCCGGCTGGTGGCAGCTTTCGCGCTGGTGGGCCTGGTCCATTGGCAAACGAAAGCCGAACGCGTAACGCTCTGGGGATGGCTTTATGCCGCTGCCTCGCTGATGGCTGCGGTGTATGCCTTGTTCCGTGCCACGCGCGATCTAGGCCGACCATCATGGCCCAGCCGCCGAACTTTGTGGCCGTATATTGTTGACGGCTTGCCGTTTTCCTTTTGGGGGAGCGCGAACAAAATCTATGTCGATGCGGACAAATTCCTTCTTGCCAGGATGGCTTCACTGGAAATCACTGGGATCTATTCCGCTGGCTACCGTCTTATTGATCTCGCCTTTCTCCCCTTACATGCCCTGCTGGATGCGGCGGTTCCTCGTCTGTTTCGTGCTGGCGCTCAAGGTCCGGCATTCGCTCTGAGCGGGAGTTTGCCGCTTGTATGGCCGGCATTAGGGTATGCCTTAAGCATTGGGATAGGAATGTGGCTGGCCGCACCCTTGATTGGTCGTTTATTGGGCGAGAACTATGTCGGGTCTATTCAGGTGGTGCGATGGCTTTCTTGGATGCCTCTTGTGGGGCTGCCGCGTCTTTTGCTTCTATACGCTGCGGCCACGGGAGATGCTCAGCGGCTGGGAATGATGGCCGTTCTACTTGGCGCGGTGGTAAACGTCATTTTAACAGTATGGTGGATTCCCCTGTGGGGGTGGCAGGGTGCAGCGGCGGCAACTTACGCATCTGAGATTTTCATGAGCATGATGTTGGCAGTCCTGTTTTTCCGTAAAGTTTAGGCCTGTGTTGTCTGCTTGTCATCGCGAATTTTAAATTTCAAAGGTCTGCTTACGGTCTAGAGGAGATGAAAGTTGAAAGATCTGAATCATGCATTGTTTTCCCAGTATGCTCGCCACTACCACAGCATGGCCCGTCACGAGCGCCTGCCCGAAGACTTGGAAAAACTGAAGCGCGACCGTCTGCCTCCTTGGCTATCCGAAAGTCCGCGAGATGCCCGCATCCTTGACCTAGGCTGTGCCCAGGGACACTTTTTGGAAGCCTTACGACGTGTGGGCTATACGCGCCTTACCGGCGCAGACCTTTCATCCGAACTTCTGAGCGGCGTGCGGCGTCTATTGCCCGAAACGGTCCGCCTGATTCAAGCCGACTTGTGTGAGTGTCTTAAAGAAGAGCGGGATGAGAGTTTCGATGTGGTGTTTCTTCACGATGTCCTTGAACATTTGCCTCGTGAGACTGTTGTGGATGTTTTGCGGGATGTCCGCCGTGTCCTTGGCCCAGGGGGACGCCTCAGCGTGCGTGTACCCAATCTTGCAGGGTTAAGTGGTGTTTTTCTCATGGCTTCCCATTTCACTCATGTCACACCGTTCACCGAAATTTAGCTCTTCCAGGTCCTCGAAGCCTCTGGCTTCGACCCCTATCGCATAGCCCTCCAGAGCCAGGCGCCACGTTTGTTCTGGTCATGGCATACACCCCACAGGGCACTGTTTCGGCTCGCCAATCGTGTCCGGTGGTATTGCAACAACTTTATCCATCGGGCCTTGTATTCGTTTGCTGACTTAACTAGCCCCCATGTTTTTGATCCTAATCTAATAGAGATAGCGGAAAAATGATATGGACTCAGATCATTGGAATCGACGCATTTCCATTATCGAAATCACTTACTGGTATAGGGCGTTATGTAGTGGAAATTTGCAACGAGCTTGCGCTTTTGATGCCAAAAACCCGTTTTTTTCCTTTACACCCCAGAGCCGCTTTTGCAGAAACCGGCTTCACCAAAATGGCAAGAGATGCGCATTGGCAGGCGCTTTCCTAGGTCCTATTTATGGCTTAAAACCGCCGTGGCCACAGCGGCAGAACGAGACAGGGTGGATTTATTTTGGGGTACTCGAACCATACTGCCAGCTCGCTCACGATATTTGAAAACAATCTCGACAGTCCATGATTTAAATTACTTTCTTGTTCCACATACGATGCCACTTATGACACGATTGGCGCATGCCGCGTGGTTTGCTAAGGATGTTCTCCGATCAAATGCAATTATAGCAAATTCGCAATCCACGGCCAATCGTTTACTTGTTCGTTTCCAACAAAACGCCGATTACATCATCAAACCGCCCGTGAGCAGGCAATACGTCCCACAACCCTCAGAGGCTGTTCGGGAGAAGTTATCTGCATTAGCTATAGAGTCTCCTTATTTTCTCTCAGTCGGTACGTTTGAACCCCGTAAAAATATACAAATGCTCGTTGAGGTTTTTGTGGCTCTCAAAAAACGAGGTAGACTTAAAGACTATTCCTTGGTCTTCGTTGGGGCTTCCGGCTGGAAGAACTCGTGTCTAACAAAACTGGTCACAGAATCCAGAAAATATCGAGTGCATTGGTTGGGTTATGTTCCACCGGATGATTTACCCCTTCCATATTCCGGCGCCTACGCATTTGTAATGCCCTTTCTCTACGAAGGTTTTGGCATGCCGGTTTTAGAAGCCTTGGCTTGCGGAACTCCTGTACGTGCTAGCGATCTTCCAGAGCTCAGAGAAGCTTCAGGTAATCAGGGGTATTATTTTACCCCGACACCTGACGGAATAGCGAGCGCCTCGCTGTCGTGCCATGAATACGTTTTAAGCACCAAACGCGATTTTCTAGCAGGTGCGATGAATTTTCAGCACTCGTGGAAGCAGGCCGCTGAAGCCATGGCTGTGACCATTCAGAACTTATTGTCCGACAAGTTTTTAACGAGTGCCAGCTGGTAGAGGCCAAGATATCGGTCAACCATGGCGTGGATGCTGAAGTTTTGCTTCGCACATTTCCGCGCGGCAATCCGCATGTTTCGCCATAAGTCTGGGTTGCCAGCCAACCGTTTGGCAGCATTGACAAAAGCATGAATATCGTTCTGACTCCAAAGAGTTCCTGTTACCCCGTTTTCGATGAGCTCGGTCAATGCCGAACCACGAGTTGCTATCGTAGGTACCCCGCAGGCCATCGCCTCTAGCGCTACTTGGCCAAAGCCTTCCAACCGGGAGGGGAGCAACAATGCATCGGCCTGGTGATAAAGTTCCAAAAGCATGTTTTCATTAAGAAATGCGACGGCGCGATTGTTAGGATAACAAAGCTTCGGCCGCCCGGTATGTATGAGCTCACAATCTGGACCTAGGTGTTGCATTATAGGACAGACCAAATCGCATCCTTTGCATCGCGACCAAGTTCCGACTAAGATAAGCCGAAAAGGATGAGAGGGGCTTTGACGATTAGAGGGATAAAAGAGGTTTAGATCAATGCCATTATGGATTGTCACAATCTTTAAAGGACCAAAACTTGCGGCGACGCTGCGGGCGCTGAAGTTGCTGACGGTAGTGAGCACGGTGGCCTTGGAAAAATTGGCTTTTTCGATGGTCCTGTTCCAAAGAAGGTGATAAAGCCGTTGCAAAACGGCACTTCCTTGAGTGCCGTGTACATTGTGATGTATCGCAACCACGAGGGAAATATGCTAGGGCACAAAGCGTGGGGCAGCCAAGAGTTAATATGGACGATGTTGGCCCAGGCTGGCGGCTTGGGAATCGGTACCGTCCACGGGGTATATTCTGACCGGTGCGGGAGCCAGCAGATCTCGGCCCGAATGCCGCACTTTTACAAACCTTTCACAAGACGTATAGTGAACACATCGGTGCCCGTGCCGCAGCGAATGGTGGGAAACTACACAGCGGGCTCGATATCGGTCTTTTTCATCATCGTCGGGGCTCGTTTTGAAATTGTGCAATCTCTACCAAAAAAAATCCTGCGGCTTTTCGAAAGCTTTATCGGCCTTAAAGGCTATTCTTTGATATCAAACTCAAGAAAAGATTCTTAGACTTTTCCGCTGTTTGATTCCAGTCTAAACGTGCACGGATCCATTCAGATCCGTTTTTTGAAAGCTTTTCTAGAAGATGAGGTGTTGAGAGCGCGTTGGTGATTTCGTCAGCCATTAGACGCACTTTTTCTGGCGGTACCAAGAGTCCCGTTTCGCCGTGGCGGATGACGTCGCGGACGGCGGGAAGGTCAGAGGCGATCACGGGGCAGCCGCACTCCATAGCTTCCACGAGCACAAGGCCCAAACCCTCCTGGTCGCCGCTTCGACCCGCCACAGAGGGGACAACCGTAACGGTGGCTGACCGGTAGAAGTTGGCAAGGTCCTTGTGGGCCACCGAGCCGAAAAAAGTGATGGTGCCCGGGTGAGGATGCAGCGCTGAAGGCCGAAAATTCCGGGGAAGGGAATCCCGGGACCGCACCGGTGCAACGGCAGATGCCCGTTTTTTGAGAAAGGTTTCTTCCGGACCCGAACCCACGATCCACAGTTCCGCTTGAGGCATTCGGCGGCGCACGTCCTCAAAGGCGTCGATGAGATAGCGCACGCCTTTCTTTTCCACCAGTCTACCCACGAAGAGGATGGTCGCTCTCCGGCGAGGCGTTTCGGGAGTGGGAGTGAAGAGCGTGGTCAGGTCGGTTTCCATGGGAAGGACATGGCGAGGGGTCCGGATGCCCCAGGATGCCATTCTTTCGGCCATGGCGCGGCTGACCACCGTGACCGCGGCCAATCGTTGCAGAACCCAGCGGCGAAGAGCGTCGAACAGCGGGCCCCGCAGGCCGAAAAGGTCTCCACCGGGGCTGGTGCACAGAATGGGCACCTTGAAGCGCCGTCCCGTCTGTGCCAGCACAGCGCACCATCCTTGAGGCAGAATCCAGCGGGCGTGGATGGCGTCAAAGGGAATTTGGGCCGTGGGGCGCCGTATGAGGGTAATCTGCGCTGCGAGAAAACCGGGAACCTGGAAAAGCGCCCACGGCTTACGTTTGATTTTTTCCAGCACTCCTCCTTCGTAAGACAGCTCCTGGAGCCTTTGCGGAAAATACTGAAAGCGGTGCACCATCATGCCGTCCATGCGTTCCCTTAATCCGGCCCCGGGAGCATGAGAGGCCGCCACATGCACTTCAAAAGTGCGAGCCAAACGCCGTGAAAGATCATAAACGAAACGCGGTTCCCGGTCTTCCGCCCACCGTGGATAGGTGGACGTGAGGACCAGCAGGCGCGGCTTGGTTTTTTTTCCTGCGAGTTTTTCACGGCACCACTCACGTCACTTTGCATTCCATGGGACGGAGCCTTTATTCCGATCGCCTCACCCGCGGTTAGGAACCTCTTTGCAAAAGCGCCTTCGAGCCCGTACGCGTTCAAAACCCCAGCGCCGCCCCTCGGCACGACAAAGGCCATTGCCACTTGCGTCCGACTCATTGAGTGCGTCCTCAGACTGGCTTCCATGAGGCGCCGACCAGGGACAAAGGCTTGCAAAGACATGAACCATAGGTACGTCAAAAGATTGGCACAAGACCGCGAGGGCGCCTTCGCAGGCCGCATGTCCCGCGCTTAAGCCATCATTTCATGGATTCTGAGAACGTGGCATTCAAGCGGCCGACGACCGCGTCGCCTTTTCGAGCAGCATATCCTTCGTGCTCTTACCTGAAGGCGCATGTCCCCCTAAAAAGTGGGCGAAAGCGGCGGGCCCCATGGCACCGGCTTTAAAAGTTCAAGTGCTCCAGTTCACCGCGGGCGGCGCGGTCCATGTCGGCTTTGGCCATCATTTCCACTAGGCGTTCAAATCGCACTTTGGGTTCCCAACCCAACCGCTCTTTGGCTTTGGACGCATCCCCAAGGAGAAAATCCACTTCGGCCGGGCGGTAGAAGCCCGGGTTCACGCGAATGATGACCTTGCCGCTCTTTTGATCGATGCCACGTGCGTCGGGGCCGTCACCTTCCCAGATGAGGCGAAATCCAAGGCAGTCTCCAGCCTTCTCAGCGAATTCGCGCACCGAGTGACTTTCTCCCGTCGCCAAGACGTAGTCGTCGGCTGTGGACTGTTGCAGCATGAGCCACATCCCCTCCACGTAATCGCCGGCAAAGCCCCAATCCCGCTTGGCGTCCAGATTCCCCAGTTCAAGCACCTTTTGTTGACCGTACTTGATTTTAGCGAGGCTGGCCGTAATCTTTCGCGTTACGAACTCCCGGCCTCGAAGGGGCGATTCGTGATTAAAAAGAATTCCGGAAGAGGTGTGTATGCCGTGGGCTTCGCGATAATTGACCGTGATCCAGTGGCCGTAGAGCTTGGCCACAGCGTAGGGGCTGCGAGGGTGAAAAGGCGTCTTTTCCGTCTGGGGAACCTCCTGAGCCTTGCCGAACATTTCCGACGTGGAAGCTTGGTAAAACCGGGCTTCCGGGCAAATGGTGCGCACGGACTCCAGAAGGTACGCCACACCCACCGCGTTTACGTTGGTGGTGTAGATCAGTTGGTCAAAGGAGATGCCCACGAAGCTTTGGGCTGCCAGATTATAGATTTCGTCGGGCATGATTTTTTGCAAAGTCCGCATGATGTTCGTCAGTTCCAGAAGGTCCATGGGGACGAGCTGAATCTTCCCGTCAAGCCCCAGCTCATGGAGGCGCCATAAGTTGACGGCGGCACTGCGACGGTAAGCCCCATAAACCTCGTAGCCCTTTTCCAGAAGCAACTTCGCCAGATACGCCGCGTCCTGCCCTGTGATTCCCGTGATAAAGGCGCATTTCGACATCTGCCCTCACTCCTTGAACGATGTGGTTTCGCCCGGTTGCTTCGGCCTTTGGAGCCTTGCCAGGATGAACCTGAAGGATGCGGTTCCCATCGTCAAGACAAAAAATGGTCAGCGCTGCCAGTGATCCGCCTTTCGTGGGACGCGAAACCGCCCCTATGGGGCATCGTGAGCGAAACCCGACCGGTGCGCAAAATACTTGAACCATGCATCGCATTGGATGCGTTCCCTAAGGCTCACTTGCCGAGATGAAGGAAGTGAGCCGTCATCCAATTGACACACCTAGGCCAAGACCTTAGGCACGCGTTCCACAATTGGCTGTCCCCCGCGCGGTGCTCCGCCGTCAGCCATTTGATTGATTTCCAAGGCCATACTCGGACAAAATCGGCATTCTCAGGCAGGCTGTCAGAGCCCTGATTTGCGTGGTGAGGGCGCGTGGCGTGCAGGCGCAAAGGACCCGTAATCAACAGAGATGTCGGTCGAGAAAGCTGCTGATTCAAAAAAGGAACGGTCTTTGCACAAAGAAAGGTGACCATGCAAGGGAACCAACGCAGTGGAACCCACAAGGCACGAGCATCTGAGACGAACCGGGTTCGCGCGTAGATCGGCAGGCTCGCAGGACGCTTGGCAAGGGAAAGGGTGGTTCAACTCTGGTTTGCCTAAGGGGTCTTAAAGAAGGCACTGTGCGTTCCGAGGTCCTTTACGAAATGCTCATTGTGCAAGTCAACGTCCCTAGCGATGAGACGCAAGGGGATTATTACTATCGTGCTTTTCTTCCAGCCCGCGCATTGGCGGCTCTGCCTGGGGTTTATGTCATCAATTTGACGAACGAGCATCGCTACCGCTTTTCGTTAATGGAGTCGGCAGATGTACTGATTCTCAACATGTTGGCCGACGCGGATCTGATTCCGGTCATTCAGCGGCGAAAGCGGGCTGGACTTTTGACGATCTATGAAATGAATGATGATGTCTTTCATCATGCGAGTGCAAACCCATCCAAAGGTTTTTGGGACAATGCCTTCAATCGTCGAGTTCTGATTCGTTTGTTGGAGACGGTGGACGCGCTCCAGTTCAGTACGGAAGAATTGAAAAACCGATATGCTCGTGCGGACGCCCCAAGCGCGGTTTTTCCGAATCATCTTGGATATGTGCCGGCACCGCGGACCCTCGAAAAGCATCGGCCTTTAGTGCTGGGCTGGGGTGGCTCGGTGGGGCATCTTGAAGATCTACGAGCCATAGCTGGTCCTCTCATACGATGGCTTGAAAGTCGCGACGATGTGCGGTGGCACGTCATGGGCGTTCCCAGTGTACGGGACGTTTTTTCCGCGCTTCCCGATGATCGAAAGGCGTGGACCCCTCCAGGCTCCATCATCGACTATTGTCAGTTCTTAAGAGGTCTCGATATCGGTATAGCGCCTATGCTGGATACTCCGTATAACCGATGTCGTTCCGACGTGAAGTACCTGGAGTATGCAGTGCACCAGGTGGCTCCTGTGGTCCAGCGGAGCCAACCTTATGTGAGTTTAGTGCAACACGGAAAGACGGGGCTCTTTTTTGACACGCCTGAGGAGTTACTGCTGCACCTGAAAAGGCTTGTCGACGACGATGCTTATCGCATCACTCTGGCAAATGCAGCGCGAGCGCATGTGTGCCAAATGAGACACCCTCAGCGTGACGCTCAGCAAAGAATCGCTTTCTACCGAGATTTGATGCAAACTTCTGGATACCGCACTCTTTCGCATCCTGCTTTGCAACGTTTTAAGTCTTGGGCCGCGTTGGAAGGCGGGCGGCGATACGGTCGTAGCCTTTTTCTTCTTCCCACAGCATTTGAAGCGGCTTTGCGCGCAGGGTTGACGTGCCTGCGAAACGCACGGATCCAGGAGGCTCGCGCCTGCTTTCAGAAAGCTTCGCATCTGGCTCCGGAATCTTATTTGCCCGATCTCTTTTTAGCGTCTTGCGACCCGCAGCCACTGTCTTTGCTTAGAAAATGCCTGGCGAAAAATCCCGACTCCCTGGTTACGGCGGCACAGTTATGCAAATTTTTGAGAGGAAGATGTCGTCAA